>NZ_JAEQDD010000049.1:0-33277 GCF_020737885.1 Microcoleus sp. PH2017_34_RAT_O_A
GTAACAAATGGAGTCATATTTTAATTGGTATCTCGGTAAAAAAATGAGTAAGATTACTCATTGACAACAGTGCTTTTAGCTTAACTTGTGAGTAATGGTGTAGCCGGAATTATTGCTAGCAGCTATCCTCTGATAACTCAAGTTCCAATAGCACCTTTTTCTACATCTTTACCACCGCATCCCTTTGTATTATCCCTTTTCTTCAGTTTGATATTCGGCGCAGGCTTTGGCTTTGGTACTTGGCGGTTGACTCGGAGAATTAAGCCCAAGGATAGAGATGATAGCAATCAGATAATTGGTAGAATACCGGGCGGTTGAAACCGCCGTCTGCATCTCACCATAATTCGAGGTCGCTTATGACTTTTTCTAAGTCAATCTTTTTCGTCATGTCCTTCGGCAAATAATCAAAAACTTTCTCTAAAACTTCCACAGACACATTCTCGATCAACCAATCATCACTAGAATCATTCTCCAGATTCAAAAAATACTTTAAACGTTCTTCTATCGACTCCTTATCTCCTTTATCCACTTGTCCAACTCGCTCAAACCAATTCCCTTGGGAGTCCTTAAAACAATTAGCATCAATAGTACATATCTGATGCACTAAAGCCAATGAATTGCGATCGAGACCATTTTTGCTAGTCGAGTTAATCGGATATGCTGTTGGCAAACCTTTACAGGTTTCTTGGAAAGTTAAGGGAATCACGGTAAAAGTTTGTAAGCATTCAGACTTATCTTGAAATTGGTCGATTTCCCAAAAGAGATAATGATGCTCTCCCCGCAAAACCCTACTATAATTAACTATTAGTTTACAATCAACTGTCTTGCATTCCATCTCGTCTGGTTGACTTAAATCATAAATGTGATTATGATTGTGTTGGCAACGAAGAGATACTTTCTGGGGATTCACTAAATAAATCCAACCTTGACGAGGTGTTTTTCCAGCCACATTATCACCCTAATTCATTGATTAATTTTTGTCTTTCTGTCTCTAGATTCAGCCTCACCACTTGATCTTGTTGATGGCTATCTTTAACCTCAATCATTGGCGCAGTGCTGTACACATACTTTAGCAACTTCTGGATTTTATCCTGTCCTGAACCTGCCCATTCTTTCCGAATGTTTTCTAGCATTAGTTTTAGTCCTACAGGTAATTCTAAATCATCGATATTACCTGCTTCGGCACCAAGTCGGATAAATATAGTTTCTCCCACAAATTCTTGAACAATTGTTTTGCCATTCATTTGATTTAAGGCGACTATTATGTCTTCGTTCCAAGGGCTATAGTGATAATAACGCCAATTGAGCTGCGTAAGTTGTTTGTTTGTCCATTTGACAGCATAAAGGTCGGCTAAATATAAGAATTTGATTAATTGGTTTTTTGTAATGTGGCCTTTGGTGGCGCAAACAAAATAGTTGATGAGGGTTTCTAGCATGGCTTTGATTTTTTTAGGGTGCGTCGCTATTATAAAAATTCATTAATTCCATCGATAATCTGAGCGCGATGTATCTTACGACTGTTGGGAAAGACTAAAAGATAGGGTTGTTTATTCAACTGTTGAACAACCAAGGTGCGTCGCTATGAGATTGTCGATCGCGACACACCCTACGAATGTTACGATTAAAGAAACCGGGTTTTTCGCAGAATTTACGTCTACAATCGGTATTTTCGTCAAAAACCCGGTTTCTGGACACGTGCGCGCAAGTCCTGAATCGTACTTTAACCGTTACATTTTACTGATGATTCTTTGCACGATTTCTACACCTGTTACCGCTTGCCAGCCAAACAGCCCCAACAGCCCCACATTTAGAAGGATGTGAGTGTATCTCGCCCAATTTTGACCTTTTTGCATGAACGGAGTCAGGGAGGCTGAAATGGCAATTATGGCGGTCATTCCCAAGCCTGCTACTAGGTGCGGGGCGACAAATAGTTTGCCGTTGTTGATGTAGGTGACGGCCATTCCGCCGATCGCACCTGTTACCATCAAGCCTAGCAGCAAAGAGCCCATCTGATGGTGCTTGATATTGAATTTGCCCTTAATTAACTCTTTCTTGACATCACCTTCCGCACTTCTGGTACGGCGGATTTGAATTCCCAGATACAAAGCATAAAATGAGATTGCTAGCAATACCCACATTAAAACTGGGTGGAAGAATTGACTCCAAACTTTCACAGACTGCGGAATTTCCAGATTCATAGTGTTCTCAGGATTAGTAAACATACTTCATAAAACTTAGCATACCAGTAAGTCCGTCTCGTGCGACGGTACAAATATACGGTATGAGAGACTATTATGCCTGCCACTAAACAAGACGCTGTATTGATCCAAGCTGCCAAGACTGGCAACATTATTCACGTCCAAGCCTTACTCGCTAAGGGCGTTGACGCTAACGCCAAAGACTCTGAGGGGACGACGGCTTTGATGTTTGTCGCCCAAAAGGGCTATACGGAAATCGTGCGTATTTTACTAAACAATGACGCTAATGTCAACCTCGCAAGCAGACGTTTTGGCCTCACGGCTTTGATGTTGGCTGCGGCTAACAAACAGGCTGATGTTATGCGGCTGTTGTTGGCTGCGGGTGCTGATGTTGATGCTAAAAATGATGATGGAAGTACGGCTTTGATGGCGGCTTCTCTCAAAGGTGATATCAATGTTGTCCGGCTGTTACTTGATGCTAAGGCTGATGTGAATGTCCGAGATAAAGATGGAGATTCGGCTCTGAAAATAGCTGCTTTGTCGGGACACGAAGCTGTTGTTCAAGCTTTGGCTGATGCGGGTGCTGTTGCTGATAATTCTATGCTATTTTCAGCTATTAGTCAAGGTAGCGCTAAAATTGTCCGAATTTTGCTCGATCGCGCTGCGGATGTTAATCTTAAAAATCAGAGGAGCAAAACTCCTTTGATGCTGGCTGCTACGGCGGACAATTTGGCGGTAGTCGAGACGCTGCTAGCCGCTGGTGCTGATTTGGAAATTCCCGACAAAGAGGGCGAAACTGCTTTAACTTTGGCTGCGGATTGCGGTAATGTTGATGCGGTGCGAGTTTTGCTGGCTGCGGGTGCTAATGCGAATGTCAAAAGTGGAGATGGCGGGACGGCTTTGATGGCGGCGGCTGCTGGGGGAAATTTGCCGATCGCACATATCTTACTAGATGCTGGCGCGGATCTCAACGCGAAGGACAGAGATGACGAAACTGCGTTGAATTTTGCCGTGGTTGAAGGCTGTCAAGATGTGGTGGAATTGCTGTTAAACCGAGGTGCTTATGTCGGTTCGAGAAATCGGTTGGGCGATACGCCTTTGCTGGTGGCGGCTGTTCACGGTCACAGTGCGATCGTATCCGCTTTGCTGCAAAAAGTAAACTCAAATCGCCCAGATTTCCTGAATGCTAAAAACTTTGGCGAGACAGCTTTGACTCTAGCTGCGTTTCACGGACATACTGAAACGGTGAAAGCCTTGCTTGACGGCGGTGCAGATCCGAATATCCCGGCGGATTTGGGGAAAACTGCTTTAATGAAGGCGTGCGATCGCGGTTATATGGCGATCGTCAAAATATTAGTCGAAAAAGGTGCAGATGTCAACTTGCTCGATGAATCCGGCGCAACCGCTGTGATGTGGGCCGCCCATCGCGGTTATGCTGATGCTGTAGAGATTTTAATCGCCGCTGGTGCAGAGTTAAATCACAAAAATCCGGGAAATTATACAGCTTTAATGTTAGCTGAATTTAAAGGTTATTCCACTGTCGTGAAATTGCTCAAAAATGCCGGAGCTCAGGAGTAAAAATCGCATCGTGGGAGATGCAGACGGCGGTTGAAACCGCGTCTATACAAACCAACCAGAGGGCGGTTGAAACCGCGTCTATACAAACCAAGTCCGCCTCCGCGGACTGAAGAAAATGCTGTGTCAAGAAAAAACGTAATGTTAACCATCCATTCTTCAACCCGCGGAGGCGGGTTTTGTTTTTGTAGACGCGGTTTCAACCGCCGTTTTATCTTAACCCGCAAATCTTGTCTCAATCGGCTTTACGCACCCAGCCATTAATAGTAAACCTACTATCAGCAAAAGCTTTAGAGGGACAGCTAACTCGCAAAACTTCGTGCATATAGCGACTCAGAAAAAATACAATACTATTATTCCGAGGTTCAACCGTTCTGAATGTCTCATCTGCAACATAAAAATTGTTCTCGACTTTGCTATCGTAAATCAGCAATTCCCCGCCTGAAAAAGCCTTAGGTTCTCGGTTGAAATAATAAACGTAAGTAAAAAATCTGCTTGCGGTATCTGGCGAACCGCTGTCGTTGTGAAGTTTATAAAAGTTGTTGTCATTGTGCATAGTTAACTGAGCTTCTATGTCACCAAGCGCAAATGCTGGGATATTTAATTTACGCAGCACATCGGGGAGAATTGCTTTAATGCGATTCACCATCAGTGTAGAAAATTCCGGGAAGGAGTGGAGCACCATTGAGCGACGGTAATCTTCGGCATTTGTTGAGGTACTGGTAGTTACAAATTCTGACTCTTTGGCTAAAACATATTTGATTAGTTTGTTCTTTTCTGCGGTTGTCAAAAAGTTATCTATTTGGGCGTAGCGAGATATTAAATCGTCATTTACGGGTGCAGGGGCGGGAATTTCTGCGGGAATTTCTGGGGGAATTTCTGGGATAATTTCTAGGGGGATTGCTGGCTGCTGCGGTTGCGGTTGCTGCAAGAAAATTGGGGGTTCGGTGACTAATCCGACGAGATGTTCGGCGGGAAACGAAAGGCTGGAACGCCCGTCGTCTATGGGGATTTGGAATAAGGTGGAAAAACCTACTGTCTGTTGCTGGCGATCGACTAATGCTTTGACAAGGTTGTGCAATAATGGTGTGTCGGATTTGAGCGTAATAGTGCACTGATGTCCGCCGGTAAGCAGGATTTTAACTTTTACGTCTTGGGGTTTAATTTGCTGTTCACTGTAAGTCATAATTTTTTTAAGGACGCAACTGGAAAATTGGTAGGAATATAACAGTTTTGATTGGTTTCATAGTCTTCTCGATCCCCCCTAGCCCCCCTTAAGAAGGGGGGGACAAGAGTATTGTCAAAGTCTCCCGTCTTAGTAGGGGATAAGAGTCAAAGCCTCCCGTCTTAAGACGGGACAAGAGTGTCAATGTCTCCCGTCTTAAGACGGGACAAGAGTATTATCAAAGTCCCACGTCTTAATGGGGGATAAGAGTATTCTCAAAGTCAACCCCTACTCCCCTTCTTAAGGGGGGATTTAGGGGGATCTAGACTCGGATATAAACGAGAAATCCAAATCTTTTAGACTTAAGTTAAGACCAATGAACACTATTATAGCCTTTCTCAGAAAGATGAGGTATGAATGACAGCTTATATAACTGCTAAACTAAGAAGGGCTGAAGCCCAACAACATACCTCATCTTTCTGAACACCGTTATATATCCCTATAACAGGCTACACAATTAAGAATTGCTAGGCATTATTCCTAATGCAAGAAGTGGCGGATATCAGTGAAAACCATGGTGATTCCGAGTTGGTTGGCGGCTGCGATCGAATCTTTATCGCGCATACTTCCTCCCGGTTGGACGATCGCAATTATCCCCGCCTCAGCCGCCGTTTTTACGGAATCGTCGAAGGGGAAGAAGCCATCGCTAGCCAAAATCGCTCCTTTACTCTTCTCTCCCGCTTGTTCCAACGCTAGTTTAACCGATCCGACGCGGTTCATTTGTCCGGCGCCGACACCGATTGTAGTGCGATCGCGCGTCACAACGATCGCATTTGATTTAACGTGTTTCGCTACTTTCCAAGCAAACAGCAATTCTTCCCACTCTCCCGCCGTCGGTTGCTTCTCGGTAACGGCGCGCCATTTGCTAGTTTCTTCTACTACATTATCCGATTCTTGCACCAGCAAACCGCCTGCAATTACTTTCACAGTTTGCGCTGGCCCTCGATTCAAATCCGGCAAAATCAATACTCGAACTTTCGCCTTTTTCTTGATAATTTCTTCCGCTTCCGGTTCGCACCCCGGGGCGACAATACATTCTAAAAATGTCTTAGTTAGCGCCGTTGCAGTAGCAGCATCAATCGGGCGATTCAGGGCAACAATTCCGCCAAAAGCTGAGACTGAATCCGTGTCAAAAGCTTTTTGATACGCTTCCGAAATAGTCGAGCCCAAGGCTGTACCGCAAGGATTTGTATGCTTCAAAATCGCGGCGGCGGGAGTCTCGGGAAATTCTACAATTAGCCGCCTTGCTGCTTCTAAATCTACTAAATTATTGTAGCTCAATTCTTTGCCTTGCAGGATGGTGCTAGTTGTCCAGCCTGTCGGTGCATTTCCGCTTTGATACCAGGTGGCGGCTTGGTGGGGGTTTTCGCCGTAGCGGAGTGTTTGCAGCTCTGTTCCCGATACGCTAAACTCCTGTGGTAGCTTCGATTCTGGCTCGGATTGGCTGCTGAGATAATTTGCGATCGCGCGATCGTAATTTGCTGTATGCTGAAAAGTTTCTAACGCACATTTTTGCCGAAACTCTAAGGATGCTTCCGCGCCATTTTGTCGCAGTTCTGCTAAATAAGTATTGTACTGTTCTGGATTGCACAAAACTGTCAAATGAGCGTGATTTTTAGCTGAAGCCCTCAGCATCGCCGGCCCGCCGATATCTATATTCTCAATTGCGTCTGCTAGAGTAACTCCAGGTTTGGCAATAGTCTGTTCAAAGGGATACAAATTGACTACAACTAGATCGATCGCCCGAATTTGATTTTCCGTTAAATCCGCGAGGTCTTGCGCTACATCGCGGCGTGCTAAAATACCTCCGTGGATTCGCGGGTGAAGTGTTTTGACTCGCCCGCCCAAAATTTCGGGAGAACCAGTATATTCCGCAACTTTCGTGACAGGGATTCCTGCTTCTTTGAGGGCGCTTGCTGTCCCGCCGCTGCTAATTATGTCAAATTCAAATTCTTCTACTAGACTGCGCGCTAAGTCGATTAGCCCGGTTTTATTGGAGACGCTCAGAAGTGCTAGACGTGCCATTGGTTTGAAATTGCGATCGCAAAAATAGACAGGTTACATTGTATATCAAATCTGTCCGCAGGTAGATATTTTGCTAATTGGTAATTGTGATTATTTCCTGAGAGTTCAAGCATGAGTCTGCTTGTTGGCCAGCGAACTTACTTCAAAATCATATAATAATTTATACTTGGCAATTGCTTCTAAATATTTAGAATAGGGGGAGTCGATAGTGTTATTTTGTCCACTAGGAGGCTGATTGAAGCCATTTCTCGCCTTAATGGTTAGTTTGCCAACTACGTAAATCCCGATGTTGTTGAAATTACTTACTCAAGTGGAATAGATCATTCCATGGAGATAAATATTAAATTTCAAAAATATTTTAGGATGAATCATAAAGGTAATGTGTTAGCATCGAAGGGAAATTGTTTTCTGCCTAGATTAAAATAAAAATTTCGCGATCGCAACACCTTAATAAAAAAATGGTAGGTTTAAATATGTTTTTTCATGAAGCTGATTCAGAAAATAAGGTCAGTAATATTAGAAGTACCCACAAAACACTTTCTAAAAATATGAACAATAGAATGGACTGTCAAGAGTTACCCCAAAAAATAGCCGATGATTGCATAGAAGCCAATTTTGGACAATCTGACAGTATTAGTATTTGCGAAATGCAAAAAATGCAAGAAGCAATTGAACAGTTAGAACACGATTTAAAAGCTAGTGAATCTCGGTTTCGGAATGCGATCGCCAAAAATGCCGACGGTATCGCAATCGTCAACAAGCAAGGGATTGTCTGCTTTGCCAACCCGTCAGCAGAAGCGCTCTTTAACTGCAAAGCAGAGCAACTTTTAGGCCAAGCATTTTTTGGCAATTTGGTAGTAGAAGGTTCAGCTTGCGACATTGAGATGGACACGGATATTATTCCCCAAGTTGGAGAAACAGAAGCAGCAGGAATGCGCGTCGTGCAAACAGAAGTTGAAGCTATTCGCCAGCACAAAGCAAATGCTGTAGTAGAAATGCGGGTGGTGGAAACAGAATGGGAGGGAGAAATGGCTTATTTAGCCACGTTGCGGGACGTTACCGATCGCAAGCGCGCAGAAGAAATGCTTTGGTTGTACGATCGGGCTATGGCTGCTACCAGCACCGGAGTTACCATTGCTGACGCCACCGATCCAGAACATCCAATTATTTATTGCAATCCCGCCTTTGAAAGCATGACAGGCTATCGACGGGAAGAAATTATCGGGAAAAACTCGCGATTTTTGCAAGGAAGCGATACCGATTCCGAGGCACTAGAAATAATCCGCCAAGCCTTGACAACCGAAAGCGAATGTCAGGTAATATTAAAGAATTACCGCAAAGACGGAACAATTTTCTGGAATTCTTTCTCAATCTCTCCAGTGCGCGACAAAAAAGGCAAATTAACTCATTTCATCGGCGTACAGAGAGACATCACAGATCGCAAACAAGCCGAAGAATCCTTGCGAAATTCCGAAGCACAAAGCAGAGAACAATCAGCACAACTAGCAGCAGCACTTGACGAACTAAAAAATACTCATTCCCAATTAGTTCAAAGCGAAAAAATGTCCAGTTTGGGATTGCTAATTGCCGGAGTCGCTCACGAAATCAACAACCCCGTCAGCTTCATTCACGGAAATCTCGCTTACCTCAAAGATTATATCCAAGACTTATTTCACCTCCTAGAACTTTACCAACAAAATTATCCCAATCCAGTCGCTGAGATTCAGCAAGAAACAGCAGAAAACGATCTCGACTTTTTAGCTGAAGATTTACCCAAAATCATGTCTTCAATGAGCGTAGGCGTCGATCGCATTTGCCAGATTGTGCAGTCGCTGCGGAACTTTTCGCGGCACGACGATTCACAAATGAAACCAGTTAACCTCCACGAAGGTATTGACAGCACGCTGTTAATTCTCAATCACCGCTTGAAAGGAAACGGCGAAATGCCGCCAATTCAAATTGTCAAAGAATACGGAAATTTGCCGCTTGTAGAGTGTTTTGCCGGGCCGATAAATCAAGTTTTTATGAATATTCTCAGCAATGCGATCGATGCTTTAGACGATCCGAACATTAGGGAAGATTTTCAAGAAATGCCGGAAAATTTCCGCCAGATTAGAATTTGTACCGAAGTTATCGGCAATGTTGTAGAAATCAAAATTTCTGACACCGGGCCGGGAATAACTGAGGAAGTCAAGCAGCGCATATTCGATACATTTTTTACTACCAAACCCGTTGGGAAAGGCACGGGAATGGGTTTGTCAATTAGCTATCAAATTATTGTAGAAAGACATCAAGGAGAATTATATTGTACTTCGGAATTGGGCAAAGGCACGGAATTTATTATCAAAATGCCGATCGCACATTAGTGTGGTTAGCCATAATAAAAATTGTTTGTAGATGCAGCAGACGGCGGTTGAAACCGCGCCTACACAGGCAAAACCCGCCTCCGCGGGTTGAAGAGAAGAGTAGTCGATGAAAATTATTTTACCCTTTTCCGTCGGCGTCCGGCGGACTACCCTTCGGGAAGGCTAACAGGTTTTTATAGGCGCGGTTTCAACCGCCGTCTGCATCTGGGTAATTGCTCTCTTCAACCCGCGGAGGCGGGTTTTGTTTGTGTAGGCGCGGTTTTAACCGCCGTCTGCATCTGGGTAATTGCTCTCTTCAACCCGCGGAGGCGGACATCGCTTGTGTCGCCGCGGTTTCAACCGCCGTCTGCATCTGGGGATTTAAAAAACCTCCGCACCCTCCAACTTCTTCATAGTTTCAACCTTAGCCCTCGCCGCTTCCCCGCAAGTCTTCGGAGTCGGAAACATCTTTCCAGGATTCGCCAAACCTTTCGGATTAAAGACGTGACGCACCCACTGCATCGTCTCCAAATCTACCTCCGAAAACATATCCGGCATAAAACACTTCTTATCAGCACCAATCCCGTGTTCCCCCGAAAGACTGCCGCCAACTTTCACGCACAGCCTGAGAATTTCCCCGCCCAATTCTTCCACCTTTTCCAGCGCACCTTTTACCGAATTATCGTACAGAATCAGCGGGTGCAAATTCCCATCTCCCGCATGAAATACATTCGCAATTCGGTAGCCGTATTTCTCGCTCAAACCCTCAATTTCTTTCAAAACATAAGCCATTTGCGTGCGCGGAATTACCCCATCTTGCACGTAATAATCAGGGCTGAGATGACCCGCCGCCGCAAAAGCAGCTTTCCGCCCTTTCCAAATTTTCATCCGCGTTTCCGGATCGTGAGCCGTGGTGATATTTCGCGCTCCATTCTGCTTGCAAATATCAGAAATTCGCTGTTTATTTGTAGCAACTTCCACTTCTAAACCGTCGATTTCTACGAGCAGAATTGCTGCCGCATCGCGCGGATAACAACCAGTTGCTACGACATCTTCCACAGCATTAATGCTGATATTGTCCATGATTTCCATGCCGCCGGGAATAATCCCAGCACTGATAATATCGGAAACCGATTCGCCCGCTGCTTCTATGCTAGGAAAATCTGCCAACAGAACGCAAATAGATTCCGGCGCTTTCAGGATTCGCAAAGTAACTTCTGTGGCGATGCCTAAAGTGCCTTCGGAACCGACAAATACACCAGTTAAATCGTAACCTGGCATTTCGGGAATTTCGCCGCCGACATCGACAATTGAACCGTCGGGAATTACCAATTTCAATCCTAAAACGTGATTGGTTGTCACGCCATATTTGAGGCAGTGTACGCCACCAGAATTTTCGGCAACGTTGCCGCCAATCGAACAAATAATTTGACTGGAAGGATCGGGCGCGTAGTAAAAACCTGCGCCGCTAACTGCTTGCGTTACCCAGTTATTAATTACTCCCGGTTGTACGACTACTTGCTGATTTTCTAAGTCAACTTTCAGGATTTTTCGCATCAGGGCTGTGACAATCAGCACGCAGTTTTCTACAGGTAAAGCGCCGCCGGAAAGCCCGGTACCCGCACCTCTAGCCACCCAGGGAATGGAATTGCGATCGCAGATTTTGACCACATTTGCCACTTCCTCGGTAGTTCGCGGCAATACCACCAGGGCGGGGCGCTGGCGGTAGCTAGCAAGTCCATCGCACTCGTAGACAATCAATTCTTCACGGCGCTGCACTACGCCGTTTTTGCCGACTACAGCCTCAAATTCTTTAATAACGGGTTTCCAGTTGCGATCGGTTGCTACGGCTATCATTAGTAACTTATTTTTAAGGGTTGCAATACTGACACTGACCGGGATCGGCAGTCTCTCGACCGTCGGGAAACAGTTCTTCTTTAGTATAACCGCAGTTTTTGCATAGATAAATTGTCGATCGCACTAGCTGAGTCGGAAAATAGCAAAGTCCGCAGGGCAACCCCATTTTCCTCTGGGAAATCTCAAATCCCGGCCAACCGCACTCCGGGCACAATTGCTTAAATTTTTTAACTAAATCGAGAGTTGCATTTTCGATGTTTTTCATCCGAGTGGGATTGTACATCGCCCGCATATCTGTTTCGACGTGAACTTTGCCAGTTGAGGATTTTGTTAAGCCTGCTGTCACCGCATCAAAAAGTTGTTTTTCTGTCACAATGCCCTTAACAATTTCACCCTTACCGAGTGCAGCATCGCCAACTACAACAACCAGTCCGTGTTCGGGAAATCCCGCTTTTTGGGCAAAATCCTCGGCTTCTTCTATACTTGCAACTAACTGGTGACTGTAATTAGTTTCCAATGACAAAGATTCGCCGACAAGTTCGATATTGTTAGCTCTATCTAATAAAATTACAATTTCTCTGTTGGCTGGCAGATACGGCATCATTGGGTGAGGGCCAAAAGTACCTTCGCTCGCAAATGCTAGAGTTTCGCCCGCAACTTCTAAAGCTTTTTCTGCTTTCTGGCGAGCCGCTTCTATTTGAGTACCTAAACGCTTAACTTCTCTAGTGAACGTGCCGAATGCGTCAGTATCAAAATTCGCAGGTACGCTAATTATAACGCCTAATTCTCGTTCCAAAATGGGAGCCATCACCCGTTCTTTTTGGTGCATAGTAGCAAGAACTGCGGTGCGATATCTCAATAATTGAAGTAGATTCATAGACTCAGAGGACAGAGACATATTGCAGCATTATTTCATAACAGAGGACTCACATACACCCTGCGACCTAAATTATCAATTCAGCACTCAATTATCAATCTTATACCATCTCAACTGTTGCTACAACATAATTTTTGAGTTGGTTTGCTCAATTTGCGATGGCATAGGTGCGTCGCAATGAGACGATCGATTTTATACTAGGGATTTTTAATTGCGAGGCACCCTACCGCTAAAATTATTCAATCTTCAATCTTCAATCTCAAATCTCAAATCTCAAATCGTGTTAATTGCCGCCAGTAACTCCCCCAGCCTGACCTCTGAGTACAAAAATTACTCCCGTCATAATTAGCCCCACGCCTACCAACCGCAGCGGTGGCAAAGGCTCGCCAAATACAATTTTGCCACCCAAAACAGTAAACAAGTAACTAATTGACAGTAAAGGCGAGACTATGCTAATGTTGGCGCGAGACAAAACTACGATAAAGCCGATCGAAGAAACTGCATACAAACACAGACCTCCAACTATCAAAGGCTGAGTTGCCATTGCGATAACTTTTTCAACTAAATTAGCAGCGCCAATCGGTCCTAATATTTTCGCTCCCGCTTTCAGACTAAATTGACCTACAACACTGCACAAAATAGCAGCGAGCAAAACTAGAAAAACGCTTCTACTCATAAGTTTAAGTAACCTATATTACAGCAAAAATTGCCATTCCAAAAAACTGGAAAAACTTAAATTAAGTTTTGTTGAGTTTTCTTCACCACTAATAATTTAAGCATAGATACTGGAACAGTAAGTATTGTCGATCGCCAGTAACGCCTGGAACAAACATATGGCAGAACAGACCAACACCAGCGAGGAATACAGTCTCGAACTCTCGATACTCATGCCCTGCCTCAACGAGGCAGAAACTTTAGAAATCTGTATCGAGAAGGCACAGAAGTCCCTGCGCGAACTTAATATTGCCGGCGAGGTCATCATAGCAGACAACGGCAGCACTGACGGTTCTCAAGATATCGCCACCCGATTGGGGGCCCGAGTCGTACCCGTAGCAGCCAAAGGCTACGGCAGCGCCCTAATGGGAGGCATCGTAGCCGCGCGCGGAGTTTATATTATCATGGGCGACGCTGACGACAGCTACGACTTTTCGCACCTCGGCGCCTTTGTCGAAAAATTGCGGGGAGGCTGCGATTTAGTCATGGGAAACCGCTTTCAAGGGGGCATCAAACCAGGGGCCATGCCGCCGCTGCACAAATATTTAGGAAATCCGGTGCTGACATGGGTTGGGCGGTTATTCTTTTCAAGTCCCGCCGGCGACTTTCACTGCGGGCTCAGAGGTTTCAGGAGAGACTCAATTTTGAAACTCGACTTGCAAACAACCGGTATGGAATTTGCCAGCGAAATGGTCGTCAAAGCCTCGCTGTACAAGTTGGCAATCACTGAAGTCCCAACCGTACTCTCTCCCGACGGCCGCAGCCGCCCGCCACACCTGCGAACTTGGCGAGATGGCTGGCGGCACCTCCGATTTTTGCTGCTGTACAGTCCCCGGTGGCTGTTTCTGTATCCCGGTACGGGGCTGATGATGTTGGGTTTAATAGTTGGCATTTGGCTGTTGCCCGGTACTCAAAAAATCGGGAGCATCAGCTTTGATGTACATACGCTATTGTATGCTGCGATCGCAATTATCGTCGGTTTTCAAGCCGTAACATTCGCTTTCTTCACCAAAATTTTCGCCATCAGCGAGAAACTGTTGCCGCAAGACCCCAAACTCAACAAAATATTTCGCTATGTCACCCTAGAGACAGGATTGATCGTGGGAATCACGCTAATATTAATCGGAATAATTGGCTCGTTCTTGTCATTAACTATCTGGAGCAAAACAGATTTCGGTTCTCTAGACTCCTCTAAAACTCTCCGTTTAGTTATTCCCTCCCTCACGTGCCTGACAGTAGGTTTGCAGATGGTTCTGTCTAGCTTTTTTCTCAGCGTTCTGAGCTTAAAACGTAGGTAAAATAATTCAACCTCAAATCTTATTACAATTGTCAGCAAAGATAATTTGAACCAGCCCAAAAACAGATACAGGCTGTCGGCGCATGGAGTGGATATCCCCAGACTTTAGACCAAATTTCAAGCTACCCAATTCATCTGTGGAGTAAATCTAAAATCTAAAATTTAAAATTCAGAATCGACAGACTTGTCCAAATGCTGCGTTAAAGCGGTCAGGAACAATCAGACTTCACCCATCTAATCTGTACATCGAAAACCTCAAATCCTATGACAGTAACTGAAAACAATTCCAGCGAGTATATCGGCCCCAAGCTAGGTGGTTTCGCCACTAAACTATCTTGGTACGCCCGCCAAAAAATGTTTGATTTGCTCCTGGGATTAGCCAATCCCAGCGACGACACAACCGTCCTGGATGTAGGAGTAACTTCCGACCGTCGCGAAGATTGCAATTTCTTTGAAAAACTCTATCCATACCCCCATAAAATAACCGCAGTCGGCATGGAAGATGCTGCCTTTTTAGAAGAAGAATATCCCGGTTTAACATACGTCCGTTCCGACGGGTTGACTTTACCATTTCCCGACAAAAGTTTTGATTTAGTCGTGAGTTTTGCCGTAATCGAACACGTCGGCAATAGGACTCAGCAAAAAGCTTTTGTTCGGGAACTTTGCCGAGTCGGCAAAACTTGTTGCATCACCACTCCCAACCGCTGGTATCCCGTAGAATTCCACACTGCTGTTCCCCTAATTCATTGGTTTCCCCCTTCTTGGTTTCGAGCTTTGTTGAGATTGCTCGGCAAAAACTTCTTTGCCAAAGAGGAGAATCTCAACCTATTATCCGAGAAAGATGTGTTAAAGATGCTCCCAGCAGATGCTCAAGTTTCTACCAGACATTTTCGGCTTCTCGGTTTGATATCCAATCTGCTCTTTTATGTTAAAAATCCCCTTTGATTAGATAAGGATCGCGAATTAAATAACTTACAATTTTAATTGTTATTGTGGGATGGGCGTCCCGCCCATCCCACAAACTTGTGTAAATTATTTAATTTGCGATCCTTATTTAATTCTCATTCCTAAGACTCGGCGGTTGAAACCGCTACTACACAAACGAAGTCCGCCTCCGCGGACTAAAGAGTAAAGTTATTGTAGGGTGTGCAATGCGTACCTTACTGCTATGAGTAGCGTATCATGTAAGACTTTTTTCAGCTTGCTTTGATTCTAGCAACTGTTCAGAACTACAAACCCATAGAGATGGCTTTAGTTCCCAAATCTAACACAAAATTTTCTCCGTCTTCATAAAGTTTTTTGCGACTTTTTGCAAGTTGCCGCACGTTATCCCGAAAATCGTGAGAGAGTTTTGCTTGCAGTCGAAACCAAGATGACAATCCAGGCCCCGAAGTATCTACATCTGCGGGATGATTGAGACTCCAAGACGAATAAGCTATGTATCGAATAGATTTTGAAACTAAATAGTTTGCTAAGGCTTCAGGGCCTTTGAATACAGGCATACCGGGTGGCAAACTTGCTCCCCCCGGCCAGTCTGCTAGGAAAATTTGATTGCGTTTGAAGTCGAGGATAAAAGGTGCATCTAGTCTGGTCAAAACTGTTTCTCCCTGTGGCACAGACTCCTGTATTGCTACGTACTGCGACTTTTGCTTTGCTGTAACTAATGATGGATTTGTCAGCCCAAATTCTATATTTTTTACATAAGCTGAGTAAGTCTGTTTAGTGATAGCCCAGTTATAGCTAATTGCCAACCCCGCACAAAATACAGCAGCAATAAAAAAGTTGGCTGCTCCGTTTTTGTTTGATGTTCCTGTGTCGGTCATTGCTACCGCGATCAATATTAAAATTGCTGGGAAAAGGTGAGAAAACGAATAGCGAAAAGGGTCGGCATTTTCGGTAATTACACCTACAGCAATTGTCGCCAATCCCGCTGCAATTGTCATTGATAAAACTGCTTGGCGGTTCGAGAACGAAGGTTCTTCGGGTAAATTGCCAAACTTCCAAGGTCGGATGCTCAAGCTCAAACAGCCGAGAAATATCAGTATAAAAACATAAATACCTTGGAATGCTCTCATGGCGCTTTTCGCAGTTCCTAATAACGTCGAACCTGATTTGAAGGTAATGCCGTAGGCGGAGGCGTGATAGCCTTTTCCCAAAAGAGGATACAATAGAGTGCCTGAGGATTGATACATTGAAATCATCCAAGGCAGTAGAAATACTCCCACTAATACTGTTGTCAATACCAATTCAAATAAAACTTTTTGTTTGGATTCGGAGCTAATTAAATAGCAAATATAGCTGGTGGCAAATAGAAAGACACAGGCGGGTATTAGCGATGATTTTAAAGCACAAATAGCCGCTGCAATTAAAGCTAATATACAAGCATTTGCCGCCCAATGGTTGCGTTCTATCTCTTTACTGTCAAGCGTCCTGAACAAACTTACAAATAAAGCGACTGGCAGCATGAGACTTGTAGTGTTAGCCTTGGGAAGTGGAATCAAAAGCAAGAATAAAATAGTGAAGACGATTCGTTTGGTTGAAACTTTATTTTCTTTGAAAAATCCTAGGATTAGTCCGACAGTAATTATCAGGGGCAAAGCGGGGTCGATGAGGTTGAGATTAGTGTCGGAAAGTCCGCTTAAAATCAATGCTTGGAGAAATGACTGCCCACCTAAAGATACTATTCTTCGTTCGCTAAAAGGGTCTGAACCCATCGAACCGAGTTGCAGCATTTTGTGGGGAAATACTAAGTAACCGTGGTAGTCGTCGCTAGTATTAAATCCGTCAGCATAGACCATATTTGCAAAGTTGTGTCTACCTGTATAAAGCCATCCGGCGTATTGAATTAAAATTAGTAGACTAACTATGGCAATGCCTGCTAAGATGACTTTATCTTTGCGGCATTCTTGAAAAAAGTGCCAGATATTATTAATAATTAATTGTCTGTGATTTATTAAATCTACTAGACAGTAAATGAGTCCCAAACCTAAAAAAAATAGAATTGTGGTTTGGGAAATAGTCCAGGTTGCATTTAAGATGCCGCCAATTAGAACGCTAAAAGCTAGACCCCAAGCGGCTCTTTGTCCCCAGTCAATTCGCTGGTTGGGAAACAGGATGTGGTTGAAGACTTTTCCCCAACCGATGAGGGATAGTAGCAGGCAAATACCGTAGGAAAATGAGATGAGGTATGACATCATTGCTGTAGGAGTTGTATCTATTAAATAGTTAACTTTTTAGTTGATTAGTTGTCAAGTGTCGGCTATTTTTATAGGGAGGGTTTTCGATTATACAATAGAGGGTGGTTTTCGTCAATTTATTGTTGATTGTTTATATTAATTAATGGCGATAGAAAAGGCTGTTAATGGCTTGGGAATTTATTTTTTAGTGAGAGATGGGGAAGCAAAGATCGATCGCACGCTCGAACACAAAAAGATCGATCGCCCAGCAATATGTTCTTTCCTGCGATGGAGGGAAAGGTTAGCGGGGCGATCGGCATTCTACAGACATCGTGTCTGTACAGACAGCAAAAAGGCAGGCTACCGGAAATCGGCCCAGCCTTTGTACTGTCGCATTTTGTCGGGAATCTATTGCAGAAGTGCGATCGAGGGTGCATCGCAGTTCATCTCCAGGTATTCGGCTGCGATCGCGAATCCCGAAACCAAAATTCCCAAATTCTGCCTTCGGAGAGAGTCGAAGCTCAAAATTAAACAAGTGTGGCTACAGCTTATCAATGACCTAACATTAAATTTTATCAAAGATTCTGGTACGTTTCCGAATTTTTCATGTATCGTTACAATATGCTCATCTGCCATATCTAAAAAAAATTTAATGAGGTAAAAGCCATGATCGCAAGTTGCTTGATTCCGTTTACGCTCTGCTTGCTCGCTGGACTCGTGACTGCTGGGACTGACAAGAGAACGCTAGACGGGATTCCGGCTCCCATAGCTGCAATTATTGGGGTGTGTTCGTTAATTTGGTTTTTTGCGGTCTGTCCTTGGCCTGTTGAACTCGCTCTAGTGTTGGTGGTGCTGGTTTTTGGCAAAGCTTATTTGCAAGATATCTTGAAAGTCGGTTGAATTCTGAGGGCTAGCGCTCCTAGATTTGGGCTTGCGCGACGATCGATCGTTGGGTGCTTCTATTTTCTTCAAAAATTTTCGATTGTGGCGATGGTTTCCGTTGTGTTCTGCGAGCAAACCGCCACGGCCAAAGCAACCGCAGCATTGGTATTTTTATTTAGGAATGATAATTAAATAACTTACAATCTTTATTGTTATTGTGGGATGGGCGTCCCGCCCATCCCACAAACTTGTGGAAGTTATTTAATTCTCATTTCCTAGCTAGGGCTTGCAATTCAAGTCTCAGGTGGTGCCTCGATCGCAGATAATATAAGGTGCGCTTGCGGCGCACCCTAGAGATCGAGCAAGTAAAATGGCGATCTGTTAAATTGGCAAGCGATTGATATCTTTATTAGAACCAATTACTACCATCACCTCGCCGTTTTTCAAGCGTTCGTTTGGCTGGGGATTGATCTCGAACTTGTCGGCGCGACCGACTGCGAGCAAGTTCAAACCGTACCGGCGCCGGAGATCCAAATCCGCAATGGTTTTACCGTCAAATTTTTCAGGAACGAGCAACTCAACAATGCTGTGATTTGGGTCGAGGTCAAAGCGTTCTAAAATGCTGGGTTGTGTAAGAATGCGGGCTAAAGAGCAGCCCATTTCTCGTTCGGGAAAAACTACATGATCGGCGCCGACTTTTTTCAACAGTTTTAAGTGAGTTTCCGAGGAAGCTTTGGCGATGACGTGAGTTACCCCGCCTTCCTTGAGGTTGAGGGTGGTGGTAATGCTTTCGGCGAGGTAATTGCCGATCGCCACAATCACTGTTTCAAATTCAAATATACCTGCTTCCTGTAGAGCGCTAGGCTCTGTAGAATCTAACTGCAAAACGTGAGCCGAAATGCGATCGCTCAAAGCTTGAGTTACTTTTTTTTCGTCGGTGTCAACTCCCAGGACTTCGTAACCCAAGCCGTGGAGAGTCGAGCACACAGCTCTGCCGAAACGTCCCAAACCAATAACTGCAAACTGCTTGTTTTCCGCGCGCAAACTGCGGAAAAATCTTAAAGATGAAAGGTTCACGCTCATATTCAGCGCTGAAGGTCTGGATATTCAAATTTTAGCATAGACAGCGCTGCCTCCTTTTGATTTTTGAGTAAATAGTAAAAGTTGATTTGGGTTGTGATATCGTTTCCGGTTGCATCGGAATTATATATTTGAATCGTTGAGCGTGCGAGCGTCTCGCTCGCGGCCTGAATCGCGAGCGAGACGCTCGCACTACATAATTCCGATGCAACCGGATTTGATATGACCCATTGTTTAGATTATCAGCAACTGGGCAGGATTTTGCTATCCGACTAACAAACTTTCCTCAGCATACTTAAAAGTTCTGGGTTTGGGGTCGCCGAATGCGGCACTCATCAGCAGCAGCACGCCAACCCGGCCTATGTACATTGTCGCAATCAAAATTAATTTGCCGATCGCCGAAATCTTGGCTGTAATCCCTGTGGAAAGGCCAACTGTACCAAAAGCTGACACGGCCTCAAACAGCACTTGGATAAATTCTAGTTCGGGATTGGTCAGTTCAATTAAAATTGCAGATGAGAAGGCGACTAACAGCGAGCCGAAGACTACGCTAATGGTTTTCAGAATCAGGGCTGCTGGGATTTGACGCTGATAGGACTGCACCTGTTCCTGACCTTCGAGAACTGCTGCGGTACAGCTAAACAATATCCTAAAAGTTGTGGTTTTGATGCCGCCACCGGTGCTACCGGGACTGGCGCCGATAAACATGAGGGCGATGGTCAAAAATAGCGCGGCTTCGCTCATTTTTCCAATGTCAATTGTATTAAATCCTGCCGTGCGGGGCGTCACAGATTGAAACCAAGCTGCCATCACCTTTTGAGGAAAATTTAGAGGCCCGAAAGTTCCTGGGTTGTTGTATTCCAGCACTAAATATGCTAGGGTTCCTAAAATTAAAAGGACAGCAGTTGTACTGGTAACGACTTTGAAATTCAGGGAAAAAACTGTGCAGATGGGGCTTTTGTTGAAGCGATCGCGCAGCCACAGGTACATTTCCATAATTACTTGATAGCCGATGCCCCCAAATACGATCAATCCGGTGACTGTGAAGTTAATCACAGGCGAATTGACGTAGCGGATTAAATTATCTGAATAGATGCTAAATCCGGCGTTATTAAAAGAATTCACACTGTGAAAAATAGCAGACCAGAGACCGTCTTTAAATCCGTATTCTGGGACAAAAACTAACATCAGCAAAAACACTCCAGTCAATTCAAACAAAGCGGTTGTTGCTAGAATTGACTGCACGAGTTGTAATACTCCGGCTAGTCCCGATTTGTCAAGTGATTGTTGCAGGGCAATTTTGTCTTTTAAACCAAAGCGGCGGCCCAATAGCAGCAGTAAGAAGGTTGTGGCTGTCATGTAGCCTAAGCCTCCTATTTGCACCAGTAACACGAGGCACAGTTGCCCCCAAAAAGAGTAATATTTTCCGACATCTACAACCGACAACCCTGTGACGCAGACAGCGGAAGTAGAGGTAAAGAGTGCTGTGATTGGATCGCTCCAAGTTCCATCAATTGTGGAAAATGGCATCATTAGTAGTAGAGCACCTGCGGTAATGACGGCGATGAATCCTAAACAAATAGTTCGCGAGACAGTCATTCGATTTTAGATTTTAGATTTTAGATTTTAGATTGGGGATTTTGAGATTTTGAGATTTTGGGATTTGGGATTTGGGATTTGGGATTTGGGATTTGGGATTTTAGAGGGAACCCACAAATCGATTTTAGATTTTTGATTTGGGATTTTAAAGGGAACTCACAAATCGATCGCCTGGCCCGAAATCAGGATATCTCTGCGAGTGCGAGTGCCGGCTGTCGATCGCACTTTCGCCGCCAAGTTCGATGACAACAACAGGACAATCACGGTAGAATTCCTGTAACAACTTGCGATCGTGCGATGACATCAACACTTTACCAGCAAATTCAGCAACTCTACGACGCTTCTAGCGGTTTGTGGGAGCAGGTGTGGGGCGAACATATGCACCACGGTTACTACGGCCCGGATGGAAACTTAAAGAAAGAGCGCCGACAGGCTCAGATAGATTTGATCGAGGAACTGCTCTCCTGGGCCCGAGTGCCGACAGCCGGAGCGCTATCAGAACCTTACCGCATTCTGGATGTCGGTTGCGGCATTGGTGGGAGCACGTTGTATTTGACCGAAAAGTTTGGTTCGATCGCGCAAAATAATTTAAAGTCGGATGATGGGGTCGATCGCGATTTTAGTCGATCGTCGGAACCAAATCAAAAGGGCGATCGGGTGACAGCCACCGGCATTACGCTGAGTCCGGTACAGGCAAACAGAGCAAAGGAACGCGCTAAAATTGCTGGACTGGAAAGCAATGTTAACTTTTTAGTAGCAGATGCTTTAAATATGCCTTTTCCTGATGAGTCCTTCGACTTGGTTTGGTCGCTCGAAAGTGGGGAACATATGCCCGACAAAATTAAGTTTTTAGAGGAATGCTGCCGCGTGCTCAAGCCGGGAGGAACTTTGATTTTGGCAACTTGGTGTCACCGCCCGCTGGGAGAAACAGCGGGAGAATTGACTGATGCAGAGAGGAAGGAATTGGCAGAAATTTACCGAGTTTATGCTTTGCCTTATGTGATTTCTTTGCCGGAATATGAGGAGATTGTCCGCAGTTTGCCTCTGACAAGTATTCGCAGTGCTGATTGGTCAAAAGCTGTGGCTCCTTTTTGGGATGTGGTGATCGATTCTGCTTTGACTCCGAGCGCGATTTGGGGTTTGTTGACGAGCGGTTGGACGACTATTCAAGCTGCACTTGCTCTGGGGTTGATGAGTCGGGGATATGAGAGCGGATTGATTCGTTTCGGGCTGATTTGTGCTGTAAAATAAATGGAACAGTTGACAGTTGACAGTTGACAGTTGACAGTTGACCGAAGGAAGAAGGAAGTTCGGCAACGGATGTAACGGATGTAACGGATAGAAGGAAGAGGGAAGAAGGAAGGAAGAAGGAAGAGTTGACAGTTGACCGAAGAAATGAAGTAAAAAGGAAGAAAGAAGGAAGGAATGAAGGAAGAAGGAATGAAGAAGTTCGGTTGATGATATTTCTGGCGGCAAGTTCAATCAAGTAAGGTGGACAATTTCCATCTTACTTAATATTATTTCTGGTGCGTTTGTAGGATTTATGAGCAACGATTCGATTGGTAAGTCTTGGATTGATGAAAATGGCTCGGCTCCGCAAAGCTGGCTGAGGGCTTTTTGGGAGTTTTCTCGGCCGCATACGATTATCGGGACTACGTTGAGTGTACTGGCTTTGTATGCGATCGCTCAAAGCACTCGATTATTTGTGAATCCTATACTTCTGCCGCTAGCTTTTGCTTGGTTGGCTTGCATTTGTGGCAATATTTATATTGTGGGATTGAACCAGTTAGAAGATGTTGAAATTGATAAGATAAATAAGCCGTATTTGCCGATCGCCTCGGGAGCGTTTTCTCGCAAAACTGGGGAGTTGATTGTAATTGCCACAGGAATTATAGCGGTTGTGACTGCTGTTTTGCAAGGCCCGTTTTTGCTGGCTACAGTTGGCGTTAGTTTGGCGATTGGGACTGCTTATTCTCTGCCACCAATTCGGTTGAAGCGGTTTCCTTTTTGGGCGGCGCTGTGCATTTTTACGGTGCGCGGGGCGATCGTCAATTTAGGGCTGTTTCTACACTTTAATTGGGTTTTGGGTTTGGGAAGGGCGAAAAGCGTTTTTACGGGCTGGAGCTTAAATAGTCTGTCTTTGGCGATTCCGGCGGAAGTTTGGGTGCTGACGGTTTTTGTGATCGTGTTTACTTTTGCGATCGCCATTTTCAAAGATATCCCTGACATGGAGGGCGACAAGCAATACAATATTACTACGTTGACGATCGAGTTGGGCAAGCAGGCTGTGTTTAATTTGTCTCGCTGGGTGTTGACGGTTTGCTATTTGGGCGCTACTTTGGCGGGAGCAGTCGTGTTGTCTAATGTTAATTTAGTGTTTTTGACGGTTGCTCATTTGGTGGCTTTGGGTTTGATGTGGTTTTGGAGTGTCAAAGTTGATTTGGACGAGCAGAAAGAAATTGCTGATTTTTATCAGTTTATTTGGAAGTTGTTTTTCTTAGAATATTTGATTTTTCCCGCAGCTTGTTTGTTGGGATGAAGGCAGTTGGCAGTTGGCAGTTGGCAGTTGGCGGTTATTGTTATAGTAAAAAACAACAAACAACAAACAACAAATAACAAACAACAAATAACAAACAACAAATAACAAACAACACAGACAACTATGGCTTCTAAGAAAAAATTCCAAAAATCTGCCGTCAAAATGCGTGCTGAAGATTCTTTGAAGATAGCTTGGGAATATCATCAAGCGGGGCGTTTGTTAGAAGCTGAAAATTTGTACCGGCAAATTGTGGAAGCGCAGCCGGAGTCAGCAAACGTGTTGTGTTTGTTGGGAATTGCAGTCAGACAGCAGGGGAAAGTGGCTGAGGCGATCGACTTTTACGATCGCGCGATCGCCCAAAACCCCGATTTTGTAGAGGCACATTTAAACAAAGCCCATGTTTTGATGGATGTTGGCGCTACTCAAAGGGCGATCGCCAGTTACGAACAAGTCATCCAACTTTCACCAAATACCGCACTAGCATACAACAATTTGGGCTGGCTCAAACAGCACTTGGGCGAAATTGACTCGGCAATTTCATATTATCAAACAGCGCTCCAGCTCGATCCAAACTTGCTGGAAACTGCACACAATTTAGCAGGCTTATTAAAAGATAAAAATCAATTAAATGAGGCAGTCGCCTGTTACCTGCACGCTTTAAAAATTAATCCTAATTTGACATATTCTCTGATCGGATTGGGAAGAATTTTTCAGCAGCAAGGTAAATTGCCCGAAGCTTTCGACTGCTACCAGCAAGCTATAGCATTAGAACCTAACAATCCCGAATCTCAGAACAATGTGGGAGCATTTTACCACGAACAAGGTAATACTAAAGCAGCAATTTCCCACTACCGACAAGCATTAAAACTTAAGCCGGACTTCGTGGATGCTATTAACAACCTCGCCCACGCTTTGGTCGATTTAGGAGAATTTCAAGAAGCTTTTGCTTGTCACCATCGAGCCTTGGAATTGCAGCCAGACAACGCCATCGCACACCTGGAATTAGCCTTGACTTTGCTATTGTTTGGAGATTTCCAGCGCGGTTTTGCTGAATATGA
Source organism: Microcoleus sp. PH2017_34_RAT_O_A (assembly GCF_020737885.1). NCBI lineage: Bacteria > Bacillati > Cyanobacteriota > Cyanophyceae > Oscillatoriales > Microcoleaceae > Microcoleus > Microcoleus sp. PH2017_34_RAT_O_A. The sequence continues at coordinate 24,448 of NZ_JAEQDD010000049.1, forward strand.
GTGGCGGTGGCGCACTTCGCAAGTAGAGGCGAGACAATTTCCACAGCCGCTTTGGGATGGTGCGGATTTGCAGGGGAAAACTATTTTACTCCACCTTGAGCAAGGCTTCGGCGATTCGATTCAGTTTATTCGCTACGCGCCGATGCTTCGGAGCCGAGGTGCTAAAGTTATCGTGGCTTGCTATCCAGATTTGATGCGGTTGTTTGCGACTGTTGTCGGGATTGAATATTTATCAGTTTGTTTTGAGGATTTGCCAGCATTTGACTTTCACGCACCGCTGATGAGTTTGCCGAGGATTGTGGGGACAACTCTGGAAACAATTCCCGCAAATGTTCCTTATTTAGCTCCGCCTGCTGAGTGCAGTTTTGCACTTGCTTCTGATGCAAAGTTAAAGGTGGGGATTGTTTGGGCGGGAAGTCCGCAGCGCCGTAAAGATAATCAACGTTCTTGTAGTTTAAGCGATTTTATGCAATTCTTGGATGTTCCGGGAATTGCTTTTTATAGTTTACAAAAAAACTTGTCGGAGTGCGATCGCACTTTGTTGCACCAGCATCTAGTCCCGGATTTGAGCGCGCATCTGAACGACTTTGCTGATACGGCTTCTGCTATATCTCAATTGGATTTAGTGATTACTGTCGATACTTCTGTGGCACACTTGGCTGGTGCTTTGGGTAAACCGGTTTGGGTGCTGCTGTCTTTTGCTCCTGACTGGCGCTGGCTGCTGGATCGCGAAGACAATCCTTGGTATCCAACTGCAAGGCTTTTCCGCCAAAGTCAGCCGGAAAGTTGGCAAGAATTGTTTCAGGATGTGCAGGCGGCTTTGAGTTTATTTGCGATCGCAAATTCTGCTACTTCTGCTGAGGATGCTGCCAAAAATCTACCTCTGGAAATGACAGGCGCTAGCTTGGTTGAGGAAAACAAACAAATATTTGTGACTGCGGGCGAAGCTTTAGGAAATGACTCAGCAGCCAAGCATTTGCAGGGAATTGAGATATCTGTTGTCGCAACGGGCGACGAAAATTCGGCTGTTTTAGATGATTTATTGCAACAAGCAGAACATTTAATGGAAACAGGCGATAAGCTAGAGGCGATCGCCCTTTACGAACAAATTATATCTCTCGCTCCCAATTGTTTCCAAGCGCGCATTAATTATGGTTTTCTCAAACACGAAAATGGGGAATTAGATGCAGCCATTCCGCATTACCAAGAAGCTTTAGCGCTCGCTCCCAATATTCCTCAAACAGCTTACAACTTGGCAAAGATTTTTGAGGAACAAGGTAAAGTGGAACAGGCGATCGCACATTACGAACAAGCTCTGGCTGCTGAACCGGATTTCGTGCCCGCACTGATTAATTTAGCGGTGGCGCTGCAAGAAAAGGGCGAACTGTTAAGGGCGCTCGATTTGTACCGCCGAGCGCTGGAAATTCAACCCCATAGCTGGGAAGCTTACAACAATTTGGCAACTGTTTTGCAAGAACAGGGCAATTTAGAAGAGGCGCTGGAGTATTATCACAAAGCGTTGGAATTGCTGCCGGATTTTGTGGAAGCTATCAACAATTTAGGCAGGACTTTTCTGGAAAAAGGCGCGGTTGAAGATGCGATCGCCTGCTACAGACGGGCGATTCATTTGAATCCGGATCATGCTAGCGCTCACCTGAATTTGTCCTTGGCTTTGCTGTTGGCGGGAGATTTTGCAAATGGCCTCGCCGAATACGAGTGGCGCTGGCAGATTAAAGAATTTAAAACAGGCCATTCCTGTTATTTGACGGCGCCGGGAAATACACTTTCGGCAAGAGAATACCGGCCGCTGTGGGACGGTTCCAACTTGCAGGGAAAGACTGTTTTGCTGCACGCGGAACAAGGTTTAGGCGATTCGCTTCAGTTTATTCGCTACGTTGAGATTGTCAAAAATCGAGGCGGTAGGGTAATTGTTGATTGTTACCCGCAATTGCGCCGTTTGTTTGCCATGGTTGATGGCATTGATTTGTTGATAGTTAGAGGTGAACCGCTGCCGGAATTTGACGTGCAAGTGCCGATGTTGAGTTTACCCTATGTTCTCGGTACAAGGCTAGAAACAATTCCGGCAACTACTGCTTATTTGTCTCCCCCTGCGGATGCTGAATTTGCGCTTTTGCCCGATCGCAATTTGAAAGTTGGGATTGTCTGGGCGGGGAATCCCAAACACCGCAAAAATATGCAGCGTTCTTGCGGTTTAAGTCAGTTTCTGCCGCTTTTGGACGTTTCGGGGGTAACTTTTTACAGCTTGCAGAAGGAGGTTTTAGAGGCCGATCGCGCGCTGTTGAATGGAACGCCGATCGTCGATTTGAGCCCGCATTTTGGTGATTTGGCTGATACTGCTGCTGCGATCGCCAAACTGGATTTAGTAATTACTGTCGATACGGCTGTCGCCCATTTGGCGGGGGCTTTGGGCAAACCGGTGTGGGTTTTGCTGGCGTTTTCCCCGGATTGGCGGTGGTTGTTGGAGCGCGAAGACAGTCCTTGGTATCCCAGTGCAAGGCTGTTTCGGCAACGGGAAAGGGGAGGCTGGGAGGGTGTTTTCGCTAGGGTGGCGGAGGCTCTAGGCGCTGTTTCTGCTGAATTTGTGCCGTCGGAGGCGGCGGATTGGGAGTTGCAGTTGGGCCGAGATTTGCAACAGCAGGGCAATTTGGGCGGGGCGATCGAGTGTTACCAGCGGGCGATCGCGATCGATCCGAATTATGCAGCCGCCCACAGCAATTTAGGTGTTGTCAAACAGCAAAGCGGGCGGTTAACAGAGGCGATCGCGCATTACCGACAAGCCCTAGAAATCGACCCGAATTTGGCTGAAACTGCGAGCAATTTGGGCAGCGCGCTGGCGGAAGCAGGGGAGAATGAAGGTGCGATCGCCCAATACCAGCGGGCGCTGTCTTTGAACCCGAATTGCGCGGAAGCGCTGGTTAATTTGGGCCTGCTGCGGGAAGAGCAAGGGGATGTGGGGGAGGCTGTCAGGTTGTACGAGCAAGCGATTCAAGTCAATCCTGATTGTGCTGTGGCTTATTTGAATTTGGGCATTGCTTTGGAGGAACGAGGAGAGGAAACGGGCGCGAATTACGATCGCGCGATCGCAAATTACGAACGGGCGATCGCTCTCGAACCCAATTATGTAGACGCCTTGCACAACTTAGGATACGCCTCGATCCGACAGGGCAGAATTGCAGATGCGATCGCCTATTACGATCGAGCTATGGCGGTGCAACCAGATTTAGCCGAAACTCTGATCGGTTTGGGGAGTTCCCTGCAACAGCAAGATAAGTTAGATGAGGCTCTAGCCGTTTGCCAGCAAGCGATTCAGCAGTTACCAGCCAATGCTGAGGCTCGCTGCAATCTGGGAATTGTGCTGCACAAACAGGGCAAAATTGCAGGTGCGATCGCCTGTTACCAGCAAGCTTTGAGCCTGCAACCCGACTTTCCCGAAGCTTTGAACAATCTGGGTAAGGCTTTTGAGGAAGCCGGAAATATGGCAGAGGCGATCGATTGTTACCGTAGGGCGATCGAGTTGAAACCGGGTAATATGAATCCCCTCAACGGTTTGGGGAAAGTGTTGCACCAAGGCGGCCAATTTGCGGATGCTGTCACCTGCTACAGTCAAGCAGTTCAATTCAATGCGACTAACCCGGAATCTCACCTAAATTTAGGTTTGGCTTTGCTGCTGTCTGGAGAGTTGCAGCGCGGTTTTTCCGAGTACGAATGGCGGCTCCTGATTAAGGAAAAAGAGTTTCCGTGCCACAACTTTATTCAGCCGATTTGGGACGGCAAAGATTTGGAGGGAAAAACTATTTTGCTTTGCCCGGAACAGGGTTTGGGCGATGCAATTCAGTTTATCCGCTACGCAGATTTAGTCAAGCAAAAAGGTGGCAAGGTAATTGTTTGGTGTTTGCCGCACTTGCAGCGGTTGTTTGCCCAAGTTTCGGGAATCGATGAGTTAATAATTAATCCCGACGATGCGCCTGATTTTCAAGTTCATACGCGGTTAATGAGTTTGCCGCACATTCTGGGAACAACTTTAGATACTATACCAGCTAATGTTCCTTATTTAGCTCCGCCACCCGGTTTGGAATGCGCTCTTCCGAACACTCCTAATTTGAAAGTAGGGATTGTGTGGTCTGGAAATACTCAACATTCACAAAATAAGGTACGATCGTTCCCGCTAGATTTGTTGGCAAAACTGTTAGAGATTCCCGGAGCAGATTTTTACAATTTGCAAAAGCAAATGACAGCAGACGAGCGTGCTTGGTTAGATCGAATGCCCGTCACAGATTTAAGCTCTAATTTGCACGATATGGCAGTTACTGCTGCGGTAATCTCGGCTCTGGATTTAGTCATTTCGGTAGATACTTCTGTAGCGCATTTGGCGGGTGCTTTGGGCAAACCCGTGTGGATTTTGCTGTGTTTTGTGCCGGATTGGCGGTGGATGTTGGAGCGCGAAGATACTCCTTGGTATCCCAGTGCAAGGCTGTTTCGTCAGTCAGCAGCGGGGGATTGGGATGGAGTTTTAGATCGGGCTACTTTGGCGCTTGAAGCAAAAATTCATGAGCATCAGGAAGCTCGACAACCAATAGAAATTCAGTCTAATATTGAGTTAGCTAAGAAACAATTCGATCGCGCAAATCTGCTGAAATCCCAAGGAAGGCTTGCCGAGGCGATCGCATATTTCAAGAATGCTTTGGTTTTGCAGCCAGATTCCATCGAGTCCGCTACTAATTTAGCCGTCACGCTGCACCAAACAGGCGATTTAGCCGAAGCTGCGACGTATTATCAGCGCGCGATCGAAATTGACCCGAACTGCGCCCAAGCGCAAAATAACTTGGGTATTTTGCTGCAAGATCGGGGAAATATCGCCGAGGCTGTAATTTGCTTTCAAAAGGCGATCGCCCTAAATCCCGTTTATGTCAAAGCTTTGAACAATCTCGGCGCGACTCTCCAGCAGCAGGGCGAGATTCAAAGTGCGATCGTCTATTTTCAGCAAGCACTTTCCCTCAATGCCAATTACGTACCCGCCCTCGTAAATTTGGGCGTGGCGATGCAAGCAAAATGTCAGCCAGCGGAGGCCGGGCGGCTTTACCAGCGTGCAATTGAAGCAGAACCGAACAATCCTAAAGGACACTATCACCTGGGAAATTCATGTTTGGCTGCGGGCAAAATAGAGCAGGCAATTTCTAGCTTTGAGGTAGCAATATCTTTGCAGCCAAATTATGTAGAAGCCCTGACTAATTTAGGCAGTGCCGTGGAACTATTAGGAGACGTAAATCGGGCAATTTCATGTTATAATCAAGCTCTCGCAGTAGCTCCAGACTGTGTTAAAGCTCACTTCAATTTAGGCTTAGTCTTGCTGTTGACAGGTGACTTGCCGCGCGGCTTAGCAGAATACGAGTGGCGGTGGCACACAGATCAGGCGAAAAAATTGCCGCGGTTGAATTTTGACAAGCCAGTTTGGGACGGTTCAGATTTGAACGGACAAACTATTTTACTCCGCTGCGAACAAGGTTTGGGCGACGCAATTCAATTTGTCCGCTACGCCACAATTGTCCAGCAAAAGGGCGGCAAAGTCATTATATCTTGCTATCAAGAACTGAAGCGTTTATTTAAGCAGATTCCTGGTATCGAACAAGTGGCGGTGCGGGTGGAAGAATTGCCCGATTTTCAAGTGCAAGCACCGCTGATGAGTTTGCCGCACATTCTCGGAACAACTTTAGACAATATACCCGCCAATGTTCCTTATTTAGCGGCGCCGCCGAATTGGCAATTTTCGCTAAATTGCGATCGCAATTTCAAAGTAGGGATTGTCTGGGCGGGAAGTTCGGAACATTTGAAGGATTTTGTGCGATCGAGCGATTTCAGCTATTTCTTGAAATTCTTAGATATTCCCGGTGTCAGTTTTTACAGTCTGCAAAAAGAAGTGTCGGCGGATGACATGACTTTGTTAACTCAAACTTCTGTCATAGATTTGAGCGACAATTTGAACGATTTTGCCGATACTGCGGCGGTGATATCGCAACTAGATTTAGTTATTTGCGTCGATACCGCTGTGGCGCACTTAGCCGGTGCGTTGGGCAAACCTGTCTGGATTTTGCTCTCATTTATGCCCGATTGGCGGTGGCTGCTGACACGGGAAGACAGCCCTTGGTATCCCACTGCGCGGTTGTTTCGGCAGGAAACAGCGGGTGATTGGGATGCCGTGGGCGATCGCATAAAAGTCGCTTTACAAGAGTTAATTCCCACTCCCACTGAGGCTAAATCATCATCAAGTGCGATCGCAGAAATAGACGTACAGTTTCACATAGCAAAGGCATTACAAAAACAAGGTAACAAAGCAGCCGCAGCCGCGCGCTACCAACAAGTAATCGCCACCTCGCCCAACCACGCCGAAGCCCACACTTATTTAGGTTATCTCAAACAGGAAAACGGACAAATAGCCGAGGCAGTTTCGCACTACCAGCAAGCACTAGCAATCAATCCCAACCTGGACAAAACCAACTTATATTTAGGTTATGCCCTGGAAGAACAAGGAAGAGTTGCGGAGGCGATCGACTGCTATACTAAAGCAATTCAACTATCTCCAGAATCTCCAGATTTGCGTTTGAGACTAGCATTTGCTTTGCTGTTGACTGGCAATTTTCAGCCTGGTTTTGCCGAGTACGAATCGCGCTGGCACACTCAAGAATTAGAACAACAATATACCAATTACCCGCTTTGGGATGGTTCAGATTTGCAGGGGAAAACAATTTTATTGCATCCAGAACAAGGTTTTGGCGATGCGATTCATTTTATCCGCTACGCACCTTTAGTCAAGCAAAAAGGCGGCAAAGTTATGGTTGCTTGTCATCAATCGCTGAAGCGTTTGTTTGAAAAAGTGGCAGGCGTAGATAATGTAGTCACAAACCCGCAGAATTTGCTAGATTTTCAAGTGCAAGCGCCGCTGCTAAGTTTGCCGCGAATTCTGGGGACGACTTTGGAAAACATACCTGCAAATATTCCTTATTTAGCTGCGCCCGATGATTGTAAAATTTCCCTAGGATCGAACAATAAACTAAAAGTAGGTATTGTGTGGGCGGGCGGGCCGCTGCACCGCAAAAATCACGAGCGATCCTGTAAGTTGAGTGAGTTTTTGAAGTTTTTAGATGTTCCGGGCGCGAGTTTTTACAGCCTTCAGAAAGATTTGTCGGCGGGCGATTTAACTTTATTGAATCAACAGCAAATCCCCAATTTAAGCGAACATTGCCTCGATTTTGCCGACACCGCAGCGATTATTTCGCAACTGGATTTAGTAATTTGTGTTGATACCGCGATCGCCCACTTAGCCGGTGCGTTGGGCAAACCTGTCTGGATTTTGCTCTCTTTCATGCCCGATTGGCGGTGGATGCTGACACGGGAAGACAGCCCTTGGTATCCCACTGCGCGGTTGTTTCGGCAGTCACAGGCGGGTGATTGGGATGCCGTGGGCGATCGTATAAAAGCAGCCCTAGAACAGCTAATTACCTGTTTCCAAGGGGCGGGCACGGGGGCACCACCCCTACATATTCTCCCAGAAACCCCGCCACAAATAACAGGAATCGGCATCAGTTGGCCAGTCAGCATCACCAGCGGCTGGGGCATTTACGGCATGAATTTAACACTGCAACTGCTGCGAAATCCCGCCTGGGAAGTTGCACTTTTAGTACCGCCATCCATTACCTCAGAATCCATCAATCCGCTGCACAAATCACTCTTGTCACCCGCAGTAGAAAAGCAGAAACAATTTCAGGAATTAGTAACAGCAAATTCTGACAAACAAATCAGTTGTAACTTTCCTGTACTTTACGCTTTGGGGAATAACTTAGCATCCTCGGGAGTCGAAAATCACCTAATCAGCCCTTGTCAAGTAGGAGTCATCTTTTTTGAAGACACCCGCATCACCCCAGCCGCCCTAGAAACAGCCAAAAAATATCGCGCTATTGTCGCCGGTTCCCACTGGAATGCCGATGTTTTGAGAAGCTGCGGCTTGACTAACGTCGCGATGGTAAATCAAGGAATTGACCCCGCAATTTTCCATCCTGCACCTAAATCTAACCTATTTGGCGATCGCTTCGTCATCTTCTCCGGCGGCAAACTCGAATATCGCAAAGGCCAAGACATTGTAATCGCCGCTTTCAAACGATTTCGCGCCAAACATCCAGAAGCTTTACTACTAACAACCTGGCACAATTTCTGGCCTCAATATATGCTAGGAATCGAACAAACCGGAAATGTTGCGGGACTTCCCAATATCAACCGCGACGGAAGTTTAGGAATTTCGCAATGGTTGGCGGCTAACGGCTTACCAGTTGACTCTTTTATCGACATCGGTTTAATTCCCAATCACCTCGCCGGACAAATATTGCGAGAAGCTGACTGCGCTGTTTTCACCAATCGCTGCGAAGGCGGCACTAATTTAGTCGCAATGGAAAGTATGGCCTGCGGAATTCCTACTATTTTATCAGCAAATACCGGACATTTAGACTTGATTTACAGCAATATTTGCTATCCTTTGTCGCATCAGGGACGAGTTAAACCGACTGCTCATTTTCCCGGTGTAGAAGGTTGGGGAGAGTCAGATGTTGAGGAAGTTGTCGAGGCTTTGGAGCAAGTTTATACTAATCGCGAAGAAGCGAAACGTCGGGGTTTAGCTGCGGCGAATTTTATGCTCGATTGGACTTGGGAAAAACAAGTTAAACGCTTTTTGAATATTATTGGCGGGCTATATACATAATTCCCGTAGGGGCGGGTTCACCAACAATAATCGCCCCAAAACTAACAATTTCAAAAACCCGCCCTC
>NZ_JAEQDD010000050.1:0-54917 GCF_020737885.1 Microcoleus sp. PH2017_34_RAT_O_A
GTTCTACACTAAGAACATTCTGCTTAACGAAGGCATTCGTGCTTGGATGGCTCCGACCGACCAACCCCACGAAAACTTCATCTTCCCTGAAGAAGTTCTGCCTCGCGGTAACGCACTTTAAAAAAATCAGGATTTGGATTTCAGCTTAATTTATGTTTTTTAAATTCAAACTAGAAATCCAAATTCCTATTCACCGGGTGGACGCAGTGCTCCTGCGGTCACCCGGAGAACAAAAAAACCGAAATCCAAAAACTAACATCGTTGGAGGTTCTACCGCGTGGTAACGCTCTCTAATTCCTATGCAAGCGGTCGCGACCAAGAATCCTCCGGATTCGCTTGGTGGTCAGGCAACGCTCGTTTGATCAATCTCTCAGGCAAACTGCTGGGCGCCCACGTCGCTCACGCTGGTTTGATCGTGTTCTGGGCTGGAGCAATGACTTTGTTTGAAGTCGCTCACTTTATCCCAGAAAAACCAATGTACGAACAGGGCTTAATCTTGATGCCCCACGTCGCTACTTTGGGTTGGGGCGTCGGCCCCGGCGGTGAAGTTACAGATATCTTCCCGTTCTTCGTAGTCGGCGTTCTGCACTTGATTTCCTCTGCGGTTCTCGGTTTGGGCGGCATTTATCACGCCGTTCGCGGCCCAGAAGTTCTCGAAGAATACTCGAACTTCTTCGGCTACGACTGGAAAGACAAGAACCAGATGACCAACATCATCGGCTATCACCTGATTTTATTGGGTGGCGGTTGCTTGCTGCTGGTTGCTAAGGCCATGTTCTTCGGCGGTGTCTATGACACTTGGGCTCCGGGCGGCGGCGACGTGCGTATTATCACGAACCCAACCCTCAACCCCGCTGTGATTTTTGGGTACTTGGTTCGCGCTCCTTTTGGTGGCGAAGGCTGGCTGCTCAGCGTTAACAACATGGAAGACATCATCGGCGGTCACATCTGGCTTGGCCTGATTTGTATCTCTGGCGGTGTTTGGCACATTTTGACCAAGCCTTTCGGCTGGGCTCGTCGCGCCTTAATCTGGTCTGGCGAAGCTTACCTGTCCTACAGCTTGGGCGCTTTGTCCCTCATGGGCTTCATCGCTTGCTGCTTTGTCTGGTTCAACAATACTGCTTACCCTAGCGAATTCTACGGCCCGACGGGCCCGGAAGCTTCTCAAGCACAAGCTTTGACCTTCCTGATCCGCGACCAACGCTTGGGTGCTAACGTCGGTTCTGCACAAGGCCCTACCGGTCTGGGTAAATACCTGATGCGCTCTCCTACTGGCGAAATCATTTTCGGTGGTGAAACGATGCGTTTCTGGGATTTCCAAGGCCCTTGGTTGGAACCTTTGCGTGGTACTAACGGTTTGGACTTGAACAAAATCAAGAATGATATTCAGCCTTGGCAAGCTCGCCGCGCTGCTGAGTACATGACTCACGCTCCTTTGGGTTCTTTGAACTCTGTGGGCGGCTTGGCAACTGAAGTTAACGCCTTTAACTATACTTCTCCCCGTTCTTGGTTGGCCTGTTTCCACTTTGTGATGGGTTTCTTCTTCTTGATCGGCCACTTGTGGCACGCTGGTCGCGCTCGCGCGGCTGTCGCTGGCTTTGAAAAAGGTATCAATCGCGAAAATGAAGCGGTTCTTTCTATGCCTGATTTGGACTAATCATCGGCCTTGTGCTGATGTGATTGTCTAATCAAAAAAAGCTCCTGCTTAACGGCAGGAGCTTTTTTTTAAGCCAATATCTCGAAAAAGTGGCGTTGCGATCGATGTTAAGCCTTTCTCTGAATTACTCCACAATTCTTGAGACTTGACTATTTTGATGAGTTCGGGTAAAGAACTTGCAGGCCGGCTCTACAAAGTTTATATTTAATTAAGGTACAAAAGTTTTAATCACACAAAATTGACAATAGCAATAGGAAGTTGCAGTTTGAAGGTAGATCCTTAGCTGTGCAAAACTAATCTACTTTTATTAAATGCCTGTGCTTTCAAAAATTGATAACACGCACAAAACTTTTTAGCCAATTACTATTATTGCTGGGAAAGCAAAAAATTAAGAATGGACTCATTAAAGCTCGAAAATGTCCAGGTGATTTACGATCGAGCAAATTTACTCGATCGCATCGCCAACCGCATTCGCCGCTCTCTAGAATTGCCAGAAATTCTCAGCGCCACAGCAGCGGAACTTCAATCGTTCTTGGGAACAGACAGGGTAAAAATCTATAAATTTCATAGCGATGGCAGCGGTGAAGTGATTGCTGAATCAATTAACGGCAAACGCTTGCCATCATTATTGGGGCTGCATTTTCCAGCAGACGATATTCCCCCTCACGCCCGCGAACTGTTCGCCCAAGTACAGGTGCGATCGATCGTCGATATCGATTCCGGGTTGCTAGGCCAAAGTCCCCGCCGCGACGAGGTTTCCGATCAAATGCTGCCCGATGAAGTGCGCTTTCGGGCGATCGACCCCTGCCACGCTGAATACTTAACTGCACTCGGCGTTAAAGCTTCCTTGGTAGTACCAATTTTTCACGACCAAGAATTGTGGGGGTTGTTGGTATCTCACCACTCCCAGTCCCGGAGTGTCGCAGAGGAGGAACTGCAAGACGTTCAGATGGTGGCAGATCACCTCGCCGTCGCGATCGCCCAATCAACCCTCCTCTCCCGAACCAAGGCCAAAGCTGAGCGTGAAGCTGCCGTCAACCGCGTCGCCGCAGCCCTGCACTCCCAGCCCGCGATCGAACTGCAAGCAGCTTTGGCAGAATGTGTAGCTGCACTAGAGGCCGTAGGTGGCAGGCTTTGCATTTTCCACAGCAACAATCTCACGAGTTTACTACCCTACTCGGACAATTCCACAGAGGCACTCAAAGTCTACACTTGTGGCTCAGGCCCGAGAATGCCTATTTCTGCCAAATACCAGCAGATAGAGCTATACAGCGTCTGGCACGAATATTTTAACTCCAGCGAGCAACAGGTTTGGGCAATTCCCGACTTGTACAAAATTAGCAGTTTGAGAAGCCTGCAACCTGCATTTCGATCGACAAAAATCCGCAGCATTTTAATCGCACCACTCAGAACCAGGCAGCAAATATTCGGTTACTTGAGCATTTTTAGAGAAGAATTTGACACCGAAACTCTCTGGGCAGGACAATTAGATGCCGACGGGCGACTCGCTCAATCTCGGATATCTTTTGAAGCGTGGAAAGAGTCAAAAACAGCCCAGATTCGCGAATGGAATGCTGAAGAAATTGAATTATTACAAGCTTTTGCTAGCCATTTTTCTCAGGTAATTAACCAATACCAACTATACCAAGAAATAGAGGCACTTAACGCTAATTTAGAAAATAAAGTTCAAAAACGTACCGATCAAATGCAACAGTTGACCCAACAGCAGCTAGTGCTGTTTGAAGTGGTGGCTAAAATGCGGAAATCTCTCGACTTGAACGATATTTTTACCACGATGTCCCAGGAAGTGCGAGCGGCTTTAAATGCCGATCGCGTTGGGGTTTACCGTTTCGATCCCGCATCGGAATTTAACGACGGGGAATTCGTTGCCGAAGATGTTTTTCCAGATTTTAGATCGGCAATGGCAGTCCGAGTAAACGATCACTGTTTTGGAGAAAACTACGCCAATCTTTACTCTCAGGGGCGAGTACACGCATTGGCAGACATCAGACAAGCCGGATTACAAGATTGCTTTCGGAAAGTATTGGAGCAATTTCAGATCAAAGCGACTTTAGTTGCACCGGTGATGAAAGGCAGCGAGCTTTGGGGGCTGCTATGCGTGCATCAGTGTTCGGATCCCCGCAACTGGGAATCTTCCGAAATTCAGTTTCTCACTCAAGTTTCTGCCCAGTTAAGTATCGCACTAGAACAAGCGGATTTGCTCGCTCAAACTCAGCAGCAAGCTGTTGATTTGCAGCAAGCTACTGAACAGCAGCGGATACTATTTGAAGTGGTAGTAAAGATTCGAGAATCTCTCGATATTAATGCAATTTTTAAGACGGCAACTCAAGAAGTTTGTCAGTTTATACAAGTTGATAGAATTGCTGTATATCGCTTTAATTCTGATTGGAGCGGAAAATATGTTGCCGAGTTTGTGAAAGACGGTTGGATCAGATTGGTAGGGGAAGATATCAATACGGTTTGGGAAAATAGTTATTTGCAGGAACACCGAGGTGGTAGGTATCTCAATAATGAGATTCTAGTCGTTGACGATATCTATCAAGCTTGTCACTCGGAGTGTAACTTCACTATTTTAGAGCATTTTCAGGTGCAGGCATATGCGATCGCGCCAATTTTTGTAGGACAAGAACTTTGGGGTTTGTTGGCAGCCTACGAACATTGTGGGCCGCGCTGTTGGGAAAGTTCAGAAGTTAAGTTTTTAGCTCAGATTGCCAATCAGTTAGGCGTAGCTATCCAACAAGCCGATTTGCTGGAGGAAACGAGAGGTCAATCAGCACAAATAGCTCAAAATTTCAAAGACTTGCAGCAAACTCAAGCTCAATTGATTCAGACTGAAAAAATGTCTGGTTTGGGGCAACTGGTGGCGGGTATTGCTCACGAAATTAACAATCCAGTTAATTTTATTTACGGCAATCTCAATCACGCTACTGATTATACTAAAAATTTGCTGAGTTTGCTGGAACTTTACCAGCAGCAATATCCCGATTCTAGTCCTGAGATTGGCGAGTTGGCAGAAGATATTGACTTGGAATTTCTGCGGTCAGATTTGCCGAAGTTGCTATTGTCTATGCAGGTGGGAGCCGATCGCATTCGTCAAATAGTTTTGTCTTTGAGGACTTTCTCTCGTTTGGATGAAAGTCAAATGAAGGATGTCGATATTCACGAGGGCATTGACAGCACGCTGTTAATTTTGCAGCACAGGCTGAAATCTAGTTCGGATAGTACCAACATTCTGCTAGTTAAGGAGTACGGCAATTTGCCTCTGGTTGAGTGTTATGCTGGACAGTTGAATCAGGTGTTTATGAATGTGATCGGAAATGCGATCGATGCTTTGCAATCGAACCAGTTGAGCGATCGCAATTCAGTGAGTCCTCAAATTAAAATCTCTACTGCTGTCGGTCAACTTAATGGCAATGTTCCGAGCGCGGTGATTCGGATTGCTGACAACGGTTCTGGAATTTCGGAATCGATGAGAGAACGCATATTTGACCCTTTTTTCACGACTAAGCCGGTGGGCAAAGGTACTGGATTGGGACTGTCAATTAGTTACCAAATTGTGGTAGAGAAACACGGCGGTGTTTTAAAGTGCTGTTCAGAATCTGGTAAGGGTACTGAATTTGCGATCGAGATTCCGATCCGACATCAGCCAGCAGTCAGCAGTCAGTAGTCATTAGGATCGGAAATTAAATAATTTACACAAGCTTGTGGAATGGGCGTCCCGCCCGTTCAGAAAGGACGGGCGGGATGTCCATCCCACAATAACAATAAAGATTGTAAGTTATTTAATTCTCATTCCTTAGTTATTGTAGGGTGCGTCAGCGGGCTAAATGTTTTCGTCACCTGCTCAAGGATTCCGGCCCCGTGACGCACCCTAAGGTTAGCTTTGTTGATGTAGAGTCTGCGTTTCAACCGCCGAGTTGAAGAGAGTTCGATCGCCCGCAAGCGTTGCTCGCAGAATAGGTTTGCCCCAAAACATGGTAAATTGAATAGCCAGACAGACTTTTGTCAAAGTACAGAACTGAGCGCTTGTAGTCGATCGCCCGATACGCCATGCCAGATTCCGAATTCTCAGATGATTTAAAATGGACGGCCCAAGCTAAGGCCAAGCTAAAAAATATTCCCTATTTTGTCCGGGGACAAGCCCGCGTGCGGATCGAGCAATTGGCCCGCGAAGCCGAAACAGAAGTCGTCACCATTGACTTAGTTGAGCAAGCTCGCATCGAGTTTGGACAATGAGGGATCGAAATGTACCCTAAAGCTTTAGACTATAAAATGCGTTGTAAGGACAAGGATTTAAAAAAGTAGTGCGGAAAATAGTTATAGCTGGCAACTGGAAAATGTACAAAACTAGGGCAGAATCCCTAGAGTTTCTTCAAGGATTCATGTCCTGCCTGACGGAAACCCCAGAAGAACGAGAAGTCGTGCTTTGCGTTCCCTTCACAGATTTGAGTGTCCTCTCGAAAAACCTGCACGGAAGCCGGATTAGACTCGGTGCTCAGAATGTCCACTGGCAAGAGTCTGGAGCTTATACGGGTGAAATTTCCGGGCAGATGCTGACAGAACTTGGGGTGCGCTACGTCATCATCGGCCACAGCGAGCGCCGTCAATATTTTGGGGAAAGCGACGAAACGGTGAATTTGCGGCTGACAACTGCTCAGAAATCCGGTTTAATTCCGATTCTGTGCGTGGGAGAGACGAAGCAACAACGGGATGCCGGGGAAACGGAAGCTCATATTTTTTCTCAGTTAGCGCAGGATTTGGTTGGTGTTGACCAAGATAACTTAGTAATAGCTTACGAACCGATTTGGGCGATCGGCACTGGCGACACTTGCGAAACGAAGGAAGCTAACCGAGTTATTGGTTTGATTCGCTCTAAATTGACTAATCCTGACGTGCCGATTCAGTACGGCGGCTCTGTGAAAGGAGAGAATATTGATGAAGTTATGGCGATGCCTGAAATTGACGGGGTTTTGGTTGGCGGTGCTAGTTTGGAAGCTGCCAGTTTCGCTAGAATTGTCAATTATCAATAACTGGTAAGTGGAACAAGGGCAGCGGGAAGGAGAAAGCGATCGCCTACAATTGTGATATGCCCTTGAGATACTTTAAGTGTTTGTCCGATCGGGAGAATTGACTTATGATTGCGATGGTTAAACCCAAACCCGCTTTAGAAGATTTCCTCAAACTTCCTGAAACTGAACCGGCCTCAGAATTTATTGACGGAGATATCCTTCAGAAGCCCATGCCTCAAGGTGAACACAGCGTACTTCAAGGTGAGCTCTGCAAGACCATCAATGAAGTAGCACAAACTCAAAAAATTGCCAAGGCTTTTCCTGAATTGCGCTGCACTTTTGGTGGTAAGTCGATCGTACCAGATATAGCAGTATTCCGCTGGGAAAGAATTCCTTTTTTGCCTTCGGGTAGAATTGCCAACATCTTTGAAATTAATCCAGACTGGTCGATCGAAATTTTATCCCCAAACCAAAGCCAAACAAAAGTCCTTGGTAAATTGCTGCACTGTTCGCGACACGGTACTGAGTTGGGTTGGTTGCTAGATCCTGAGGAAGAAAGTATTTTAGCAGTATTTCCCGGACAAAAAGTAGAATTTTACCGAGGTACAGATCGGTTGCCAATTATTAATGGAATTGAATTAGAATTGACGGTCGATCGTGTTTTTAGCTGGTTGAGTTTTGGTTGAAGAATCTTGGACGCATCAGACTCTAAGAAACCGGGGCTTTTTAAGATTGGTTTTTAGTGTGGAATGCAAGTCGGCTCTCAGGCTGCGGACTTGCATTCCACACTACAAACCGTTTTTTTCGTAGTGTGCTATGCAAGTCGGCTCTCAGGCTGCTGCGGACTTGCATTCCACACTACGAACCGTTTTTTTCATGGTAATTGACCGGACAGGATATCAAACCTAAAATCTTGAATCTAAAATCTCACTCGCCATGACAGATAACCCAGCCAAAATTATCATTAGAAATAAAACTTTCGAGTGGGGAAAACGCACTTATTTGATGGGTGTTTTGAACGTAACTCCTGACAGTTTTAGCGACGGTGGCGATTTCAATACCATAGAATCAGCTTTAGCGCAAGCTGAAAATATGGTAAAATCGGGGGTAGATATTATTGATATTGGCGGTCAATCTACCCGGCCCGGTGCAGCGGAAATATCCTTAGAAGAAGAGATCGATCGCGTTATACCTGTGATAGAAATGCTGAGGCAAAAAGCCGATATTTTTAGCTCAGTTCCGATTTCTGTCGATACTACCAGAGCGCAGGTTGCTAAAGCTGCGATTGAGGCGGGAGCTGATATTGTCAACGATATTTCGGGAGCAACTTTTGACTCGGAAATGCTGTCAACGGTTGCTCAGTTGCAAGTGCCGATAATTTTGATGCACATTCGGGGAACTCCCCAGACGATGCAAAAACTCACAGATTATCAGGATTTAATTGGGGAAATTCGGGATTTTTTGGAGAGTCGAATTGTGGCCGCTGTGGCTGCGGGAATTGATAAATCTCAGATAATTATCGACCCCGGTATTGGCTTTGCTAAGACTTACAGTCAAAACTTGGAAATTCTGCGACAGTTGACAAAATTCCGGGGTTTGGACTGTCCGATTTTAGTAGGAGTATCGCGGAAAAGCTTCATCGGTCAGATTTTGAATCAGCCGGAAGCTAAACAAAGAATTTGGGGGACAGCGGCGGCTTGTACAAGTGCGATCGCAAATTCGGCAGATATTTTGCGAATTCACGATGTCAGAGAAATGCACGATGTTTGTTTGGTTGCCGACGCTATCTTCAGAAATCAATCTTGAGCGGTTGATTGGTCGATTAGTTTGAGTTCTCGCTCTCCACCGTGAGCGTGCGGCTGGATATCCGGCATGGAACCCATCAACTCGTTGAGGGCTTCTGTCATGTTTCTTGGATCCATAAACAGAATTTTGGCGTTGTCGCTTTCGCCTAGTTTTTGTTGAGCGTCTAAGTATTTTTCAGTTACTAAGTAATTCAAAACTTGCTTGCTGTTCGGATGGGAGTCTAAAGCTTCAACTAAGAGCCTCATGTACTCCTTAGTGCCGATCGCCTTATTGACCATTGCTTGCCATTCGCTCTTGGTGGCGCGCTCCAATTCCATAGCTTCTTGCACCCTTTTCGGAGGTGTAATGCTTTGAATTTCTACGCGAATTACTTTGACGCCCCAAGTTTCGGTAGCTTCGTCCAACTTCTTGAGTAACTTTTTATTCATGTCATCTCGGGAACCCAAGATGTCTTGCATGGGCAATCGACCAATTTCAGCGCGAAACGTCGTTAAAACTAAGTTGGCGATCGCATTTTCAATTTGATCGATTCCATAATAAGCTTTCTGCAAATTCACAACCCGCCAATACACAACGGCATCGACTTCTAGGGCCACATTATCGCCCGTAATTGCTGATTGAGGTTTAATATCTAAAACTCGTTCGCGGCTGGTGTCCACGCAGACGACTTTTTCGATCAGGGGACTGATAAAGTGGAATCCGGGCTTGAGGGTGCGCTTGTATTGGCCCAAACGTTCGACTAAAGCTTCGTCGCCACCACTGACTATTTTCACGCTTGAGTTAACAGCGTAGCCGAGGATGAGCGCAAACAGCATGGTGAGAATAGACTGCCCCATTTCTACTTTCCTGCTAAGGTTGACTGAGAATCGATCGGGAATATACTCTAATTTAACTCAAAGTCTGCCGCACAGTGCTAAAATATCTCGACTGTTAATAATGAGATCAATGGTGGGCCGCCATGTGTTCGGACTCTGACGAAGCAGTCAGTAACTCAGGGAATCAACGCCACTGAGCTTGTAAGAGAAATCAAGCAAGCTGCACTGACCAGCCTAAGCCTTAACTGGCTACGTTATTTAGGTCATGACACCCACCGGATGCGAAGCTAGTCCCTTGCTCTGTCGCTAGTAGTTAAACAGCCTTAAAGTCACGCTCGACAGTGCTGCTAGCCTGACAAGCCTTTATAACATTGGCGAAGCTAACTTTACCCCGAAAGGGAGATTGAGGACAACCATCCTCGCCAGAGGGGCAACCATACCCCTCTACCCCGCAAGGGGATTCAATGCGATTGAAATCGCCTGGTCGTTTTCCTAGGAAGGACTAAAGTCTCTGAGCTTCCCACTTACCGAGCTTTTTTGTGAAACCCAGGATATCAACAACACATTTCCACAAAAGACATGAAAAACGATCGAGAGTTTCGCCCTTTCAAACCTTTTACCTGGATTGGCCCAAGCATTTTGGTGGCTGGAATGTGGGCATTGGGAGTTGTCCCACCCGTACAAGCTGAATCAACCACGGTGCAAATTGCCCCAAACTTGCAGTCGCAGAACTTGCAGCCACCGCGCCGGGGGCCCGCAGTTCGCGAAGTTCTATCCTACGAGATGAAGGGAGACGAACTTAAGATTTGTAAACAGGAAGGCAACTCTGAGAAAAAGTGCCAAGTTGTAGGCAAAGGTTACACGGTGGGTTTGAGAACGGCCAACGACCTCTACGGTCAAGGAAATATTGTCAATGCCGAAGTTTTGTACCGACAACTAATCGCTCGCTATCCCAAACAAGCCGATGCTTATTATAAGTTGGGAAGTCTGCTGTCGGGGCAAGGTAAAATGAGCGATGCGATCGTCCAATACCAGAAAGCAATTGAAGTCAACCCGCAGCACGCCAAAGCTCACAACGATTTGGGCGTGGCGATGGCAAGTCAAGGAAAGTTGCCCGAGGCGATCGTGCTGTGGAGACAAGCCGTTAAAATTAACAGCCAGTATCCCGATGCTTTAAACAATTTAGGAGTCGGTTTATACCAGCAAGGGGCGAAGGAAGACCAAGCAGAGGCCCTAGCCAGTCTCAAAAAAGCTAAGGAGTTATTTATCAAGCAGGGCAGAACTCAAGCAGCTACGAGAGTAGATAAACTTTTGGAGGAAATCAATTCGCAGTCGAGCGGCTCTTAAAATCATTATGTTCGATATAGCTGAAATAAAAAAGGTTTGATCGTTCGGACTTTAGTCCGCATCTTCTAAGGACTAAAGTCCGAACGATCAAACCAATCTTAATTATGGTCATCCAAGCAGATATGAGATCGATAGTCGATCGCTCGAACATAGAGATAAAAAACAGAGGCGGCGATCGAAATCAATTAGCCTTCAACGGCGGTTAAACACGCCGATAAGCCTCAACCTAAAGCATTTCCTTCAAAACTTGTAAAATTACATCTCCATCCACGCGATCGCTCACAGCGGCCTCACCCAAGCGCACCGGTAGCACAAAGCGCACCTTGCCATCCTGCACCTTCTTATCCAGTTGCAAAGTCTTCAAAATCTCCTCAATATCGACACCTGCGGGCAACTTAGCAGGTAAAGCAGCTTTGGCAATTAAAGCAGATTGGCGGCGATCGCACTCAGCATCCCACATTCCCAACTCCACAGCCAAGCGGCTGGACGCAGCCATACCAATTGCCACACCTTCGCCGTGATTAATTACCTTGTAATTAGTCAAACTTTCTACAGCATGACCGATCGTGTGACCGTAATTCAAAATCGCCCGCAAACCAGACTCCTTCTCATCCTTGCTTACCACCTCAGCCTTAGCTTGGCAAGACCTGCTCAAAATTTCAGCCAACAAATCCGCCTTCACATAGCGCATTTGATCCAAGCGCTTGCAGTTTTCCAACTTCCGGAACAATTCAGCATCCCAAATCACCCCGTACTTAATAACTTCCGCCATCGCCGAACGAAACTCGCGCGCCGGCAGAGTTTTGAGAACATCCGGGTCAATCAAAACCAAACGCGGCTGATGAAAAGCCCCAATTAAATTCTTCCCCGAAGGATGATTGACCCCCGTTTTGCCGCCAATAGAAGCATCAACCATCGCCAGCAGCGAAGTCGGAACCTGCACCACATTAATTCCGCGCAGCCAAGTCGCCGCCGCAAAACCCGTCATATCCCCAACCACTCCGCCGCCCAAAGCCACCATTGTCGAGGAACGTTCCAACCGGTTAGCCAAAGCCGCATTGTAAATCTTCTGGATGGAATTTAAAGTTTTGTACTGTTCGCCCGGTGGTAAAATGCAGGTACTGACTTCTAGACCGGCCGATTCGAGGGCTGCGGTTGCTCTTTCGCCGTAGTGCCGAAAAATCGACTGATTTGAGACCAAAAGAACTTTTTTGCCCAAACTTAGATCGCCCATCAGGGTACCGAGCTCGTCTAAGCCGCCCGTTGGCGTAGCCCCCGTAGGGGATCGCACGCAAATATTGTAAGATTGTGGGCCCAAGTCAACTTTAATTATCGATTGCATATTTATCTAATTTAGATTATAGATTTTAGATTATAGTTCTTAATAGGTCTTTTTATTGATTATTTTGGAGAAATTGCAATGAGTCTTACCGGAGCAATAGCTTATTTTGGAATTTTCGGTGGCATGGTTGGCTTGGCGACAGTGCTGATGTTTGGTCTCCGGGCTGTCAAACTCATCTAGTTTGTTAATTTAGATGTCTGAACCAGAGAATTTTATCTCTGGTAAAAGTAACATCGGGCCGATCGCATTTTTGCAAAAAATCTCTAGTCCGATCTATAGATTTATGTCGTAAGTGCGATCGACCTTATTTAAATAATAAATTTAAAATTTAAATATAATAAATTTAAATCAAACTACACTTCGCAGTCATGAAAGTTATCTCAATCATCAATATGTTGAGGATTTCCTGGAAGCAAAAATCGAAGTTAAATATCAAGCCAGGTTTCAGTTTATTTGCGATCGCCCTTTGCTTCACCTTTCTTACCAATGCCTGTGGCTTTGGATTTAACCGATCGCTCCAACCGCTGCGAATTGGAACTATCAGCTTTCCGGGATATGATATTGCCCGCTATGCCCAAACCTCAGAAATATTCAAGCAACGGGGACTAAAGGTTGAGTTTGTGCTATTTGATAACTCGCAGGATACCAGTCGGGCAGTAATCCGTGGTAGGTTAGATGCCGCATTTACTACCTTTTGGGAAGTGATGCAGGTCGATCCGGGTGATGGCAAACCTGTGGTTTTAATGACTATCGACATTTCTGCCGGGGCAGATGGAATTTTTGCCAAGCCAGAAATTAAATCCGTAGCAGATTTGCGAGGAAAGAAAGTAGCAGCAAAGTTAGGAACCATCAGCCATTTAACTTTGTTAGAAGCTTTAAAAATTCATCATCAAATTAAGCCCTCTGATGTGCCGATTTTGGATTACTCCAATGAAGTAGCAGCCCAGAAAATCAAAGAGGGTGAGATTGATGCTGCGGTGTTATGGGAACCGGTGCTGGGGGAGACAGCGAATAGCATCAAAGGCAATATAATTCACACCACAAAGCAAGTAGACAGTCTGGTAATTGATACCTTAATGTCCAGTGATAAGATAGTGAAAGCAAAAAAAGCCGAACTAAAGCAATTTATGCTGGCATGGTTTGATGTAATGCACGCAGTTAAAACTCAGCCGAAAAAAGTGTTTAAGGCGGTTGGAAAGCAATTGGGACAAAGTGGTGAGTCTTTTGCCAATGATTATGCTGGATTAAAAAAAGGTGATATGACCTTAAATCGGCGAATGTTTGCCCCAGAAGGTAGGCTCAAATCTGCCAAGGCAGAAATTGTCGAATTACTCAAATCCGATCCGCGTCATAATCGAGTAATTCGGCAAGATGTGGAGATTGATTCCACCCTTGTCAATGAAGCAATAGCGGAATGGAAACCATGAGCCAACAAGCTAGAAAGAACTTATCTCGCCAACTATTATTGGGCTTTACTGTTTCTCTGGCAACTGTTGGCTTAATCACCTTGGGATTCAACTACTTTTTGATGCAATCACAATTACAGAAAGAACTAGAACAACG
Organism: Microcoleus sp. PH2017_34_RAT_O_A; assembly: GCF_020737885.1. Classification (NCBI taxonomy): domain Bacteria; kingdom Bacillati; phylum Cyanobacteriota; class Cyanophyceae; order Oscillatoriales; family Microcoleaceae; genus Microcoleus; species Microcoleus sp. PH2017_34_RAT_O_A. The sequence goes on from NZ_JAEQDD010000050.1 coordinate 13,561, forward strand.
CGCCCGATCGATTACCCAGGGAGTGGGGTTTTCCACGGAAGGATTAATCGAATTGGGGAATAGGAGCATTGTCAAGCGCGTGGTGCAAAACTATGCTACCTTGCCGACAGTGGTGGAAGTGGCGATCGTCAGTCCCGATGGCCAAACCCTTGCCCGGAGTGGATCGGCACTCAAAAATCCGGCCTATGCTACTATTCATCCAGAATTAGAGCAAATATTAGAGCGATCGGCCGAAACAGGTTTAGAAACAAGTTTCAGAACCAACATAGATGGTGAGTCAGCTTTAGTCGCAATTTTGCCCTTTAGCAGTACCTTGTTTCGTCAGGGAAATCGGCGCGGGTTGGCGATCGCGATTCTGAATGCCGAAGAAATGCGCCAGCAAGTATGGCAAACTTTCTATACTTCCACCGTCACCCTGCTGATTGGGATGACTGCAATTTTAGGACTGATGACGATATTAATTCAGCATATTGTATTACACCCACTCGAACGTTTGAACAAAGCAGTTATCGACAGGAATGGAATTGATAACTTTGTCATACCCAGTGGATTACCAAATAATGAAATCCAATTTCTAGCCCAGACAATTCAATCCGCAGCTATACGAGTAGAAACATATCAACAAGAACTCCGACTGCAAGCCCAAGATTTAGAAAAAGCAATCAGCGAATTGCAAAAGGCTAAAGAAATCGCCGAAATTGCCAACCGCACCAAAAGTGAATTTCTGGCTAATATGAACCACGAACTCCGAACGCCACTCAATGGCATTTTGGGTTATGCCCAAATCCTCCAACACGATCCGACGACTACTCCCAAACAGATGAAAGGATTAGGAGTAATTCACCAGTGTGGTTCCCATTTACTTACTCTGATTAATGATATTTTGGATTTGTCAAAGTTGGAAGTACACAAGATGGAACTTGATCCCCAAGATTTCCATCTAGAAAAATTCCTATCCTCCACTGTGGATATGTGCCGGATCAAGGCAGAACAAAAAGGCGTGGATTTTCGCTATCAGCCGGCTAGCAACCTGCCCATTGCAGTCCATGCTGATGACAAACGACTGCGACAAGTGTTGTTGAATTTGCTCAGCAATGCTATTAAATTTACTGATGTTGGCAGTGTCAGTTTCCGAGTTGAACCTGTGGTAAAATCAAGCGATTTTGGTGCAGCCCAAAGAATTCGATTCAAGATTAAAGATACTGGTATTGGCATTGTTTCGGAAAAATTATCGAAGATTTTTTTACCTTTCGAGCAAGCTGGAAAAGGCGATCGCAACAGCGAAGGAACTGGCTTGGGGCTTGCCATCGGCCAACAAATTATCCTGAAAATGGGCAGCGAAATTCATGTCGAGAGTGTACTTGGTGAGGGTAGTAGCTTCTGGTTTGAGGTAGATTTGTTGCCAGCATCGGATTGGATGACAGAAGATGCGATCGCCGATCGCAAAGTCATCGGCTATCAGGGCGAAAGACGCAAAATTCTGGTGATTGACGATCGCCCTGAAAATCGCCTCATTATCATAAATATGCTGGAACCCCTAGGCTTCCAAGTGGCAGAAGCTGACAACGGACAAACGGGCTTAGACATGGCCATTCAAATGCTACCAGACTCGATCGTTACCGATATCCATATGCCAATAATGGATGGGTTAGAAATGACTCGCCGCCTGCGACAACTGCCAAACTTTGCGACTACGCCGATTATTGCTTCTCCAGCCACTCTGTCTCAGGTAGACATACAGGAAAGTCTGGATGCTGGTTGCAATAGTTTTTTCCCGAAGCCCATCGAGTTTACTGGATTGTTGAACCAATTACAGAAACACCTGGAATTGCAGTGGATTTATGAAGAAATGAAACTAGATACCATGAAAATTACTGAGAATAAAGCCCATGAGGTTAAAATGGTAATGCCACCAGTTAAAGAACTGACAGCCCTCTATACCGCCGCCCAGGGTGGTTTTATGAGTGATATTCACCAGGAAGCCGATCGCCTGAAAAAATTAGCACCCGAATATATAGTCTTTGCTAACCGAGTTTTAGCACTAAGTCAACAGTTTGATGAGGAAGCCATTATTCGCCTAATCGAACCACTACTTTAGCTACTTTATTTTTGAATGTATAAACCTGTTTATTATCAATAAAAAATTTGAATCAAATTACTATATAATTGAAAAAAAACTATTTATTCTGTTTTCCTTCCTTTTAACCTCTTACATCCATCCCTTATATCCGTTACATCCGTTAGACAATCCGTTGCCGAACTTCGTGCTTCCTGCTGTTTATATATTGGAGTTTCTAATGTCAGTCAATTCCATGTCCGCAGACAAGACTATTTTAGTTGTAGACGATACTCCCAGTAATCTGCAAGTATTATTTGATGTATTGAGCGAACATGACTACCGGGTGGCGATCGCCAAAAATGGTGAAACCGCTCTACAACGAATTCAATTATCTCAGCCCGATTTGATTTTGCTAGATGTCATGATGCCTGGAATCGATGGCTTTGAGACCTGCAAACAGCTCAAAGCCAATCCTGATACTCGCGATATTCCGGTTGTTTTTATGACAGCCCTTTCCGACTCAGTAGATAAAATTAAGGGGCTAAGTTTGGGTGCAGTGGACTACATCACAAAGCCGATTCAGTGCGAAGAAGTATTGGCCCGGATTCAGGTGCATTTACAACTACGAAATGCCACACGCATCATGGAACAACGTACCAAGGAACTCAACGAAGCATTAGAAAATCTAAAACAAGCCAAAACTCATTTAGTGCAAGGCGAAAAAATGTCTGCCCTCGGCCACTTGGTGGCGGGAGTAGCCCACGAAATTAACAACCCGGTGAATTTCATTCATGCTAACCTAAACCCCGTCAAAGAATACACTGAATATTTGTTAGACTTTGTGCAACTTTACCAGAAACATTATCCAAATCCGGTTCCAGAAATCCAGACACGGGCAGAAGAAATTGATTTAAAATTTTTGCAATCAGATTTGGTTAAAATACTCAATTCGATGAAAATAGGTACGGATCGCATTCGCGAATTGGTGCTTTCTCTCCGCAATTTCTCCCGCTTGGATGAAGGCTACTGCAAAGCGGTTGATATTCATGTAGGTATTGACAGCACTCTGTTGATTTTGCAACACCGTCTAAAAGGTGGACAAAATTGTCCTGAAATTCAAGTCATCAAAAATTATGGGCAGTTACCACAAGTCCAATGTTATCCTAGTCAACTAAACCAGGTGTTTATGAATATCCTGAGTAATGCGATCGATGCTTTGGAATCATCGGGTGTCAGCAATAACCAAGAACCTAGGATTACGATTCGTACTTTCATTAGTAGTGATGATGCGATCGCAATTAGTATTGCCGATAATGGAGTCGGGATCCCGGAACCCATTCTTTGTCTATTATTCGATCCGTTTTTCACTACCAAACCTCTTGGGAAAGGCACTGGTTTGGGGCTGTCAATCAGTCATCAGATTATTACTGAAAAACATGGTGGTAAGATTGAATGTTCTTCGATTCTGGGGCAGAGTACGGAGTTTGTTGTGAAAATTCCAGTAAAATAACTTCTACTCCGCTTCTCAAAACCATCGATATGTCCCATTCCACCGATATCATTACCCTCGCCCGCTGGATGGCGGCCGACTTCAGCAACCAAGCGCAAGCCTTTGAAAATCCGCCATTCTTCGCGCACATCCGCGTCTGCATGAGACCCCTACCCACAGAACTTCTGGGCGGGATGAGCTTGTACCTAGAACAAGCCTATGATATTGAACTCAAAACTCCGTACCGAGTCCGAGTGTTAAAATTAGTCCCGATGGGCGATCGCATCGACATCGAAAATTACGCGATCGTCAACGAAGAGCAATTTTACGGCGCCTCCCGCGATCTCCAAAAGCTCCAAGAACTCAACAAAGCCGAATTTAAACTAATGCCGGGGTGCACCTTTATTACACACTGGACGGGCAGCAGCTTCAAAGGGTGTGTCGAACCCGGAAAAGGCTGCATGGTGGTCAGAAAGGGCAAAAATACCTATCTAGATAGCGAATTCGAGATCGATGGAGACAAATTCACCAGTCACGATCGCGGACGCGACCCAGAAACCGACGCCCACGTCTGGGGAGCCCAGGCCGGCCCCTTTGAATTTACCCGCTGGGCTAGCTTCGCCGACGAAATTCCGGTTTGATGCCGAAAAACCAAGTCCAGACTTGGCCAACACGCTTGATTAAAGGTTCACAATGCACCAATACCTGGTACATTAACCCAGTATTGGCAAGCAAGATTCACCGTTGATTTATGAAAGTCCTGGTTATTGGTGGCGATGGCTATTGCGGTTGGGCAACCGCACTCTACCTTTCTAACAAAGGTCACGAAGTTGGCATCCTCGACAGCTTCGTGCGGCGGCATTGGGATCTGGAACTGTGCAGCGACACCCTCACTCCCATTGCACCGATTCAGCAACGACTCCAGCGATGGCAAGATTTAACGGGTAAGTCGATCGACTTGTTCGTCGGTGACATCACCAACTACGATTTTCTCAGCAAAAGTATGAGAAAATTTGCACCAGAGGCGATCGTCCATTTCGGCGAACAGCGATCGGCGCCCTTCTCGATGATCGATCGCGAACACGCAGTCCTCACCCAAGTCAATAACGTCGTCGGGACACTGAACCTGCTGTACGCCATCCGCGAAGATTTCCCCGACTGTCACCTAGTGAAATTGGGGACAATGGGCGAATACGGCACGCCGAATATTGACATTGAAGAAGGCTACATTACGATCGAACACAACGGCCGCAAAGATACACTACCCTATCCCAAACAGCCTGGCAGTTTTTATCACTTAAGTAAAGTCCACGATTCCCACAATATCCATTTTGCCTGCAAAATCTGGGGTTTAAGAGCCACCGACTTAAATCAGGGAGTCGTCTACGGCGTACTCACCGAAGAAACTGGCATGGACGAACTGTTAATTAACCGTTTGGACTACGACGGAGTATTCGGAACAGCCTTGAACAGATTTTGCATCCAAGCTGCGATCGGGCATCCTTTGACAGTTTATGGAACTGGCGGACAAACCCGCACCTTCTTAGACATTCGGGATACCGTGCGATGCGTCGAATTGGCGATCGCCAACCCCGCCGCCGCCGGAGAATTCCGCGTCTTCAACCAATTCACCGAACAATTTAGCGTCGGCGACTTAGCCTCATTGGTGCAAAAAGCAGGCATGGCAATGGGATTAAAAGTAGAAATCAACAACCTCGAAAATCCCAGAGTCGAGAAAGAAGAACATTATTTCAATGCCAAAAACACCAGTTTGTTAGGCCTCGGCTTGCAGCCGCACTACCTCTCAGATTCCCTGCTCGATTCTCTGCTGAATTTTGCTACAAAATATCAGCACCGCGTCGATAAAAACCAAATTTTGCCGAAGGTTTCTTGGCGACGGTAAATTCGGGCACAAGCTGCGGGAGAGAGTTTTGGCATTACATAATTCTGGCATGAATCTTGTGGGGTGGGCTTCTAGCCCGCCCCAAAAATAATGATTTTCAGCTTTGATAAAATTCCAAATCATCCCGCAAATATGCAACGCTATTTTTTTAACGAACCGCGAAGGCGCGAAGGGCGCGAAGTAAGAGATGAGAAGGGAAGAGAAGAACTGCTAGCTTGGTTGGGAATAAATATGGCAACCGCGCCCGATGGTTATGACGTTCTTAATTGCTGAAACATCAGGCTCGATTCCTTCTTCCTTCTTCCTTATATACCGTGAAAAGTCGAATTCTCATCTTGTTGCTTTTAGTTGTTCTGCCGGGATTTTCTGCCAGTGCAGTTTGTGCTTATTATTTAATACCGGAATGGGCTGCACTAACGGCGAGTTATCAAAATTACCGCCTCAAAAGCGAATCGCCTTCGGCTACGGAAAAGGAAATCTTAATTGCCAAAACTGCACAGGAAATTCACCGAATTAACTGCTTTGCTGAAGGTGTGGGATTGCTTTTAGGTGGGATAATTTTATCAATTGGCATTCAGGGAATTTGTATCTTGCCGGAACAACCTCTCGATCGCAAATAACTTCAGATGAAGCTGCTGACAGAATCTTACTTAAACCAAAAAATGCGGTGGCCGAATACAGGTCGCCACATTTTAGCACAATTTGACGATGATACTGTTGTTGTCTATCAAGCTTACCGTCCGGCGATCGGTCACTTTGCAGCGGAACGCGGTTATTTTGGTGGCGAATTTAGTTTGAATCGCATGAGTTGGATTAAGCCAAACTTTCTCTGGATGATGTATCGTTCGGAATGGGGTACAAAACCCGGACAAGAAGTAATTTTGGCGGTTTCGTTAAAGCGATCGGCTTTTGACGAAATTTTAGCATCTGTCGTCCATTCCAATTTCGTTTCAGTAGTGTACGGAAGCGAAAAAGAATGGAAACAAGCTGTTAAAAATTCATCCGTGCGGCTGCAATGGGACCCAGACCACCATCCCAGTGGCGCGAAACTGGAACGGCGGGCAATTCAACTCGGCTTGCGTGGCAGTTATCTTGCCAGTTATGCCCAAGAATGGATTGTTAACATTGAGGATATTTCAGAATTTGTGCAGCAACAGCATCAATATAATACGGGCGATCTTGCCCAATTACTTACTCCTCGCGAGGCAGTGTATCCTGTTACTAACCCCGACATTTGCCAAAGACTGGGAGTATCGATTTCCTAAACAATATATCAAAGAATATAGCCTTTCTCAAAAAGATGAGGTATGTCTGGTAATGGGGAATTGGTAATTGGTAATTGGTAATTGGCAATTGGTAATCGATAGTTTCTCTAAGCTTTCTGAGGTTTCTGGGAGTAAAGACGCTCGCCCGCAGTGTGTGTTCTCTCTACTGAGAGTAGCAGAATTTGGCATACCTCATCTTTATGAAAACCTGTATAACTACAGCTTTCTTCCTTCTTCCCTCTTCCTTCTTCCTTCTTCCCTCTTCCTTCTTTCTTCTTCCTTCGTTTTATGAAAATTGCTCTGTTCACTGAAACATTTTGGCCAAAAATAGACGGCATTGTGACGCGCCTGATTCACACTGTAGATCACTTGCAGCGATCGGGCGAACAAGTTCTGATATTTTCTCCAGATTACGGAATTACAGAATACAAAGGTGCCCGAGTTTACGGTGTTGAGGGTTTGCCTTTACCGATGTACCCGGAACTGAAAATGGCACTGCCCAGTCCGGCTATAGGTCAACAATTACAGAAGTTTCAACCGGATCTTATTCATGTTGTCAATCCCGCTATTTTGGGATTGGGCGGGATCTATTACGGCAAAAAGTTCAATATTCCGATTTTGGCTTCTTACCACACGCATTTACCCAAATACTTGCACCATTACGGTTTTGGAATGCTCGAACCATTGCTGTGGGAATTGCTCAAAGGGGCGCACAATCAAGCTGAATTAAATCTGTGCACTTCTACAGCAATGGTGGATGAGTTGAGAACTCATGGCATTGAGCGAGTAGACTTGTGGCAGCGCGGTGTAGATACGGAAATGTTTGTCCCCGAATTGGCAAGTCGAGAAATGCGATCGCGCCTTTCTGAAAATAACCCAGATAGCCCCTTACTCCTCTACGTCGGCCGCCTCGGTGCCGAAAAAGAAATCGAATCCATCAAACCAGTCCTCGCCGCCATTCCCGGCGCCCGCCTCGCCCTAGTGGGAGACGGCCCGCACCGCCAAACCCTCGAACAATATTTTGCCGGCACCCCCACAAATTTTGTTGGCTACCTCAAGGGGCAAGAATTGGCTTCTGCTTACGCATCTGCTGATGCCTTCATTTTTCCCTCCCGTACCGAAACCCTGGGCTTAGTGCTCCTCGAAGCTATGGCTGCGGGGACTCCCGTAGTGGCGGCTCGCAGTGGCGGAATTCCCGATATTGTCACAGACGGTGTTAACGGCTATTTATTTGACCCCGCCGATGAAGCCGGAGCTCTGACTGCTACCCAGCGCCTGTTTGCGAATCCCGAAGAACGAGAAACCCTCCGCCAAAACGCTCGCTCTGAAGCCGAACGCTGGGGTTGGGCTGCGGCGACTAACCAACTACGAGGCTACTATCGATCGGTGGTATTTTCCCAGTCCATGGCCTCTGCTGCTTAAATTTGACAAGATGTCGCGATGTTAAACATCACCGACAGCTTAGCTTCCATCCCGAGGCAGTTTCTAGCGAGGAGGAATGTCCTCAAAGATCGATCGAACTTTTTTGCGGCTTTGATTGCGGTAGCTATCCTGCTGTTGCGTTTACCATTAAACTATGAATAGCTTTGGAATGCTTCGCGGGCGGCAAAACTGGGGCGCGGCGGCAGCCGACCGGATACGGTCGCCGAGTGCGCTAAAACAGTCACACCGCCCAGCAGCCGAGCACAGAGGGTAAAATATACATCGCCCGCGATCGATCGAACAAAAGCCTAGAAGCTCGTTTTCAGGCTGCCAGCGTTCCGAAGTCAAGTTCAGCTCATGCCTGGCGAACTCTCATCAGTATCGATGTTGTAACAAAAAAAAGATCGAGCATCTCTAACAAGCAAACTGAAGTTTCATCCGCCAAAGAATGAACCCATTATTCATCAAACCGACAATCGAATGCTGAGTTGAAAAGCAAACAACTTAAACAGTTTGCACCGCAGAATCTAGCACCGCGATCGACCAGCCGGTCAATCTACCCCTCTGAGCAAGCAGTTAATCATGACATTCTCCAATGCTGGTAGCGTTCTGGCTACACTGACTCAAGTCAATTTTATGGGGGCATTGACCTCTCGTGTTAAGAGCTTGCCAGTTACTGAATTAGTGTGCCTGCTGGACTTTGTAACGGCTGAATTTCAGCAATTTATCCGGGCAATGGACCTGATTAACAATGAAGCACTCGAAACTCTCTTAGAGCAACTGTTAGATGCCTTCACTGTCAAAATTGGTCAAATTTTGCAAGCAGACCGGACAACAATTTTTTTGGTAGATGCCAACAAAAATCAACTGTGGCACAAAACAGTGGATGGGCTCACGGGCGAAGATATAGAAATTCGCTTGCCGATGGATGCAGGCATTTTAGGCTACGTAGCAACTACTGGAAAATCGCTCAATGTCTTGCATGGTAGAGAACACGAGCATTTTAATGCCGAAGTAGACGAACCGCCGAACTACCGGGTTGAGACTATCCTCTGTATGCCGATTTTTAGCAGTAAGAGCCAGCACGAACCCGTAGCGGTGGTGAGACTGTTAAACAAAGCTGGCAATGCCCCGTTTACCGAGGAAGACGAACAGCAGTTTCAGGCTTTTGCAGATTCGATCGGGATTATTCTCGAAAGCTGTCAATCTTTCTACGTCGTGGCCCGCAACCAGCGAGGGGTGGCCGCACTTTTGAGAGCTACCACGACGTTGGGTCAAAGCCTTGACTTGGAAACAACTTTGCGCTCTGTCATGGATCAAGCTCGGGACTTGATGCAAGCCGATCGCAGCACGCTATTTTTATTAAATCCCGAAACCAACGAACTTTGGACAAAACTCGCCAAGGCCGACGGCAAAACGATGATGGAAGTCCGCATTCCTGCTAACAAAGGAATTGCAGGCTACGTGGCTTCGACCGGTCAAACTCTAAATATTACAGATGCTTACGACGATCCCCGCTTTGACCCATCTACAGACCAGCAAACGGGATATCGCACTCGCACTGTCTTGTGTATGCCGGTTCATAACGCCAAAGGTGAGCTGATTGGGGTGACTCAACTAATTAATAAGACTCAAGGCACTTTCACAACTTCCGACGAAGAGTTTTTGCGAGCATTTAATTCCCAAGCCGGAATGGCGCTGCAAAATTCTCAACTGTTTCAGAACGTGATGGTGGAAAAGCAGTATCAAAAAGATATGCTGCAAAGTCTTTCAGATGCAGTCATTTCCACCGATTTGCAGGGGCGAATTGTCACAATTAACGAAGCCGCGCTGGAATTGTTGGGCTGTCCGGTAAATCAAGATAAAAGCAAACACAATCTCGTGATTTGGGAAGATAAACTGATCGATCGCTATGTTTGGGAAGTTGTGCCGATCGATAATTTGCAATTTCGACTCGAAGACAGTCTCCTGAATGCTGCCAGACATTACGTTCCCGAACAAAGTTTAACTGTGGGACTGTTGGTGGAAACAACACTGGGTAGCGCAGCAGCAGATACAGAAGCAGAAAGTTACATTTTGGCCGTGCCCGATCGCAATGACCCCACCTTATATTACGCTTGGGGCGAAAACAGCGCCTGGACTGAGGAAGTAGCGCAGGCAGAATTAGCTAATTCCCAATCTCTATTTTCGCTGCGGAATGCTGACCTCTATCACCCTTATTGTCCCCTACCCATCTCCGGCTCTCGAATTAAAGTAATTGAACGCAGTTTGAATTTAACTGTCAACCCGCTGATCAATCCAGAAGGTGGCGCGCGCGGCGGTTTAGTGGTACTCGAAGACATCAGCCGCGAAAAGCGGATGAAAACCACAATGTCTCGCTACATGACTCCCGGAGTCGTAGATAAAATCATGGCCTTGGGCGAAGGCTCCCTGATGGTGGGCGAACGCAAAGAAGTTACTATTTTATTTTCCGACATTCGCGGCTACACCACTCTGACCGAAAATTTGGGAGCCTCGGAAGTTGTGGCCCTATTGAACCAGTATTTTGAGACGATGGTGGAGGCCGTTTTCCACTACGAAGGCACTTTAGACAAGTTTATCGGCGATGCTTTAATGGCGGTGTTCGGTGCGCCCCTGCCGCTCAATCCCCCGGAAAGTCACGGTTGGATGGCGGTGCAGTCGGCTTTAGATATGCGCCGGCGCTTGAAAGAGTTTAATGATTCTCGCCCAGGCGCCGATCCGTTTCGCTTCGGAATTGGGATTAGTTCTGGAGAGGTGGTTTCGGGAAATATTGGTTCGGAAAAGCGGATGGATTACACCGTAATCGGGGATGCGGTGAATTTGAGTTCCCGCTTGGAACAGCTTACAAAGGAGTACGGCTGCGATATAATTTTGAGCGAATTTACCTACAATTTGTGCCGCGAACGGATTTGGGTGCGAGAGTTGGACAAGGTGCGGGTTAAGGGCAAAAATCAGCCGGTCGGCATTTACGAGTTGCTGCAAATTAATTCCGATCCCCTCGATGGGGAAACCGAAAGGTTTTTGGAACTTTACAACAACGGCCGCCATGCTTATATTGCTAGAAATTTTCAGCAAGCTATTAATTATTTTGAGGCGGCTTTAGCTATGCGACCGAGCGATCGACCTGTGGAAGTTCAGATCGAGCGATCCCTCAGCTATTTGGAAATACCCCCGCCCGACGAATGGGACGGCGTGCATACTATGACAAAAAAGTAGCATATTTTATCATATCCGAGAGCCTAAATGTAAAAAAATTGGATAAAGTTTTGAGATCTTCCTTATGACAGAGTTAAGAAGTGGAAAAATGTGAAAACATGAATCGGATGCCACATTAAAGTTAGTATTTATTTTCATACCGACAATTAAATGAACTATTTATCTGTTCCGAATGCCACAAAAGCCGATCGCATTCTGGTTGTAGATGACGCACCAGATAATGTTTTGTTGGTGCAGACAATCCTGGAAGAAGAAGGTTACGAAATTAGCACGGCCGAGAACGGCTTTTCGGCCTTAAGCCAAATTGACAAGTCAACCCCCGATTTGGTATTGCTAGACGTAATGATGCCGGGAATGGACGGTTACGAAGTCACCCAGCGAATGCGACAAAATAAGGAATTGCCCTTTATCCCGATTTTGCTGATCACAGCTCACGACAGCGCCAGTGTAGTCCAGGGACTCGACATGGGCGCAGACGATTTTATCCGCAAACCCGTGGAAATGGACGAACTGCTGGCGAGGGTGCGATCGCTCTTGCGGCTCAAACACAGCGTAGACGAACGAAATTCGATCGCCCTCCAGCGCGAAGATTTTGTCTCCCGACTCGCTCACGACTTGCGGACGCCCCTCGTAGCAGCCGATCGAATGCTAACTTTAATGCAGCAGGGAGCTTTGGGAGAAATCTCGCTCCCCATGTGCGACGCTTTCGGGACAATGGTTCGCAGTAACAAAAACCTGATCGCGATGGTAAATATGCTGCTAGAAGTCTACCGCTACGAAGCAGGGCGCAAATCCCTCAGTTTCGCTCCGGTTGACTTGCGCCAGCTTATTACCGAAGTAGCCGAAGAACTCGCTCCCCTAGCCGATGCTAAAAATTTGTCGGTGAATTTAGACTTGAGTGAAAGTGCAGAAAGTGCTCCGATTGCCAAGTATCCGGGCGATCGTCTGGAGTTGCACCGCTTGCTGACTAATTTAATCGGAAATGCGATAAAATTCACCGACAGCGGCTCTATAGATATCCGCTTAAAAGCTGCCAATTCACCTGTTTATACGAGCTTCAAAAACCAACCGCTGGCATGGGTAATTATGGAAATCCAAGACACCGGCGCCGGAATTTCTCCCGCCGAACAAGCGAAGTTATTTGAAAGGTTTGGCTCGGGAACTCACAAGAAATCCAGCACAGGTTTGGGACTGCACCTCTGCCGCCAAATAGTCGAAGCTCACCGCGGCACGATCGTGGTCAAATCCGAGTTGGGTAAAGGCAGCTTGTTTACTATTCGCTTGCCTTGTTAGAGCGATTTAATTAACTGTAGATGACTTATTTCATAAATGTTTGATGGCTAGAGCAACCGCAGATTTAAGGCAGATAAACACAGATAAACGCAGATAAATAAATTCAAGATGATTTGCGAAGAAATGCAGGAAGTAAAATTAGGGTGCATCCGCTCAAGATATTTGCTGGGACAATTGATAATCTCAAAACTGATGCACACCCTGAATAGATGGTGCGTCAGAATGAGATTTTTGGCGATCGTTAAAAATGACTAAACTGACGAACCCTATCGCTGACTTTGGCTCGGACTCGCATTCCGCACTACAAACCAGTCAATCACGAATCAGAAAAATAGCTTCGTAGTCAGGACTTTAGTCCTTCTTTGGCTCGGACTCGCATTCCGCACTACAAACCAGTTCGAGACTGAATGATATCACTCGTGCGATGTCTGGGCCAGCAATACAATCAGAAAATTATTAGGCAGATGTCATATAATTACTTGGCAACTGAATTTACTTCAACTAAAACAACAGGAGTCCCGCACCAAACACGGTACGAACTTGAGTGACGGGAGGAATGCGCGTGAGGCTTGCATAGCTGAACAAATTATTGATAAACGCAGACAGACTTTCTTCAATACATGATAGAATCTTGTCATGAAACAAGTCCTGACAGTATCTTGCAAACTCCAAGTAATGCCTGAGCAGTCCATCAAAATTGATGCAACACTTCAGGCGTTCGCGAATGCTTGCGAATATGTGAATCAAACTGTATCGCCAACTCTGACAAACGAATTGGCGATGCAATCCTTGATATATCACGATGTCAGAGATATGTTTGGACTTTCGGCGCAGTTGGCAATCCATGCTATCAGACGGGTTTCTGGTAACAGAAAAACAGCCAAAAAAGATGGGAAGTCGGTCAATAAATTTACTCCTACTAGCGTCACTTACGATGCTCGTATCTTTTCTTTCAGGGAAAAAGATTGGACGGTAAGTTTGACTACTACTGGTGGTAGGGAACGGTTTGTACTGGCTATCGGAAACTACCAACTTGGATTGTTGAAAGGTCAAAACCCAAAGACTGCTACTTTGTGCAAACGCAATGATGGTAGTTACTATCTTAATATTCAGCTTGAATCTATGCCCGTCGAACCTCCACCAAGCGATCGAGTTTTGGGCTGTGATTTGGGTAGGACTGACATTGCAGTTACTTCCGATGGAGATACATTTAGCGGTAAACAAATTACCCAAGTTAGAAATCATTATGCCAAGTTGAGAGCAAACCTCCAACAAAAAGCCACGAAGGGCACGCGCAGTTCTCGGCGTAGATGTCGAGAATTGTTGAAACGGTTGTCGGGCTCTTGAAAGCGCTTTCAGACATTGGTAAATCACACTATCAGTCACCGTATCGTAACTAAGGCTCAAAACAAAAATCAAGCGATCGCTTTGGAAGATTTGACTGGAATTAGGGAGCGCACAAATCAGCAGCCACGCTCGAAAAAAGAGCGGAGACTTAGCAATAGCTGGGCATTTTTTCAGTTGCGCCAATTCCTAATATACAAAGCCATAAAGCATAGCGTCAAGATTTTGTTTGTCGAGCCTAGATACACTAGCCAAATGTGCCACAAGTGCAACCATATTCATCCTGTAAAGGGTGAGTCTTATAGGAATGGCAAAAAGTTTGCTTGTGGTCATTGTGGATGGAAAGGTGATGCCGACTTAAACGGCAGTAAGAATATTGCTGTTATTGGGGCTTCCGTAAATAAGCCTGAAGGTTCGAGATTATTTTGCAATTTGCAAGATCATTTCAGGGCTATTGAAAGCCCACACTGTACCTGTACTCAGGTCAGTGCTGGGTAATTTACTATGTCTGACTGTCCAGTGTGCGGTGCTGAGTACCTAGAAAAAAAAGCAGAGTTTTGCTCGATTTGTGGCTGGGATTTGACTCCCTACCCGCAGCGTGCTAAGCCTTCCAAAACTTATTTAAAACAAGAACAAGTTCGATTGCAGTGGGCAAAACAAATGTGGGAATCGGCCCGCAATCAACAAAATTGGTCAGCCAGATTTGACGAGTTGCAAGAGGAATTACAGCAAGGTGCGATCGCCCGCGCGTACCTGCAATCTCAGTTAGAATGGGTTCTGTACCGCCTCGAACAACTCAATCCCGAATCCATTACCAGCACTTTACTGCGACTGGAAGAGAAAATCGGCGCCTTACCTGACCAAACTCCGGCTATCTCTGAAGTGGGGATGGATTACCGACAACTGACAAAGCTGTTAGAAACTGGAAAATGGCGCAAAGCAGACGAACATACTTGGGAAATTTTGCTGCAAATCTCTGTCAGGGAAGACGAAGGCTGGCTGAGTGCAGCCGATATTGACGGGTTTCCTCTTACAGACCTTCGCACGATCGACAAACTTTGGCAACAACACAGCAGCGGGCGGTTTGGATTCACCGTACAACAACAGATTTGGGAAAGTACCGCCGGAAATTATACCCAATTGTGCGATCGACTCGGCTGGCGAGTCAAAGAAAATTGGAAATATTACAGCGAGCTCTCATTCAGCGAAAATGCTCCCCCCGGACACCTCCCCGTTACCGCCTGGAGACATCGCGCTTGTTACGGTGCTGGTAAACTCACCGCAGCAGAAAACTTTGCCCGCATTGTCGGGAGAGTTGCTACGGGCGATCGCTAATCATCCAAAATAAAAAATTCAAAATCGCCATTACCTGCTATAATCAAAACGGTTCAGCAACTGGGGCTGTGGCTCAGATGGATAGAGCAAGCGCCTCCTGAAGAATCGGGCACCCTGCGAGGAAACTCTGGGAGTGAATGTGGTCAAACTCAAGGAAGCCTAAGTCTGACAGCAGATACGGTAATCTTGAGCCAAGCTTTATCTAAATTTTGTTTAGGTAAGGAAGGTGCAGAGACTGGCTTTAGGAAGTAAACACCATAAAACCTCCTAAACATACGGCCACCACCTAAAGGCCGCAAGCCTACGGTGAAGGAATAGTCCGGAGAGTGGGGAAACTCACACAAATCTGAAGCGCTAGGTCGCCGGTTCGAACCCGGCCAGTCCCGTTAAAAATCAAGAACAATTAAAAGCAGAAGGGTAAACCCTAAGTTTTATCCTTCTGCTTTGCATATGCGTTAACCTGTATATTCAATCCAAAATCTAAAATCTAAAATCTAAAATCCTCTGACCATTGTTTAAATTTTAATTTTTAATTCCTGTTAGTGGGTTGTACGTGCGGTATTTTTTGTTATGGTTCCTGTGTCAGCTAAATAAAGTTTTTATAGGTTTAGATGTGGTTGAGAATAAATTTAAACAGGCGGCGTTACCCGCGTTTGAGGAATTCACCCAATTTTTGGTTCCTACTAGGGCTTTTGATGGCGTTTTGGTTTGGCTATCAGCAGCTTAAGAGCGAATTTCAGAGACCCCAAGCTTTGTTGGTTCTAGGTGGGGCTACGGAGCGAGAGGTGTTTGCCGCCAAATTTGCTCGATCGCACCCTCAATTGCCGATTTGGGTGTCTTCTGGGAGCAATCCTGAGTTCGCCGAATGGGTGTTTTCAGAAGCGGGAATTAAGTCCGATCGCCTGCACTTAGACTACAGAGCAGTGGATACGGTAACAAATTTTACCACCCTGGTAGATGAATTGAAAGCTCAAGGGATTGAGAGCGTGTATCTGATCACTTCTGACGATCATATGCGGCGAGCTCAGATTATTGGCGAAATCGTGCTCGGCAGTCGAGGGATTAGTTTTAAGCCTGTAGCAGTTCCGTCTGGGCGAACCCCCGAACCCGTGCAAAAAGCTCTCCGCGACGGCGCTAGAGCCATTATGTGGCTGACTACGGGTTATACAGGCGCTAACTTCAGCCAAGCCAGAATTGAATAGACAAAGAAAGGACGGCGGTTGAAACCGCTTTTGACCTCTTACTCGTAGGCGAAGCCAGCGCGAAGCGCTTATGTGGCGAAGCGCCCGTCATCAGAGTAAGAGGTCAAACTACAAAAACGAATTCCGCCGGACGCCGAATGAAGAAAATAACGTAACTTTAACCGCCCGTTCTTCAACCCGCTTGGAGTGGGTTTTGTTTGTCTGGCGTGCGAATTCTATTCGCCCGGTTCAGCGACCCAAATCGTGCATCGCATTAATCTCAGTTGCACATCTTTGAGTCAGCGCTTCCAATTCCGCGCGATCCGACGAAGCGGGCGCCTCAATTAGCTTGCCAATTCGCACCGTCAGCGGCACCGGACGCGGCACTATTGAACCTTTGGATGCGATCGCATGAGTTCCCCACAAACTAACGGGTAATAGCGGTGCTTTTGCCTTAGCAGCTATCAGCGCAGCCCCCAATTTCGGATCAGTAATTCTACCGTCTGGCGTCCGAGTTCCCTGCAAAAATACACCCGTAGCCCATCCATTTTCTAAAGACTGGATAGCCGATCGAATTGCACTGCGATCGGCACTTTCCCGCTTGACTGGATAGGCACCATAAAGCGTAATTGCCTGCTTCAAAATAGGAACTTTAAATAACTCTTCCTTTGCCATAAATGCCACTGGCCGCCTCATGGAACTAGATAAAATCGGCGGATCGAAATCGCTGGCGTGATTGCTGACTACCACAAATGGGCCTTCTGCTGGCACATTTTCTGCACCGTAGATGCGCCCCCGAAAGTAAAGGTGCAGCATCGGGCTGACAATTGACCACTTGAATAAATAGTAAAGAAGTAAACTTTCGACTGGTTCGCGACTTTTGCTCACGGAAAACCTTAGATTTTAAATTACACTGAATTTTAGCCTATCAGTTCCGCTCTGTAAAATTAACTAGGACTTGCAAAAAAACGCAGGACGTAATGATGCGCGGGTGCATCGCGATCGCATAACTTGAAATAGAGACGATAATTCCCGCAGGGACACACCCGCGAGTTGATGGCTAACTCAGGCCTGTTAATTTCCGGCTAGCATCGCTTTTTTTCCTTCCTCGGAAGTCGCGTAACCCAAGAAATCCTTAACCGCTTGGCTGGGGGGATTTTTGTAAGCGTAGTACAACTGGCGCTGATAGCGATAATTGGGGGCTTCCGGCGTCGCACCGTCTACGGGTACAACCCTCACCGTTTTCTGATTGACAACTTGAGCGAAAGTGGCATAGCCGATGCCGTTGTTACCTAAAGCTTGCAGCAGCGGAGTTGTCGCATCTCGATCGAGCGTAGCAAAATTTCGCCCAGTACCAAAACTACCGCCTCCGAGCACTTGTTCTTTAAAAGTTTGGTGAGTTCCGCTAATTTCGGGCCTGTTAATTACCTTAATCGGGCCTGCTGAACCGCCGACTTTTGACCAGTCTTGAGCATTTCCCTTGAAAATGTCTTGAACTTGAGCAGCAGTTAAGCCTCCCTGAAACGGGTTGTTAGTGCCGACTACGATCGCAATTCTATCTAAAGCAACGGGCACTGCTGCCAAACCCCTAGCTTGGTCTTCTGGCTTTAAAGCGGTCGATATCGCGGCAATATCGGCTGTTCCCGCCACCAAATCCTGAATTCCTTTTGCAGAACCATTTGCTTTGGCATCGACTGTAGTGCTGGGAAACTTGGCTTGAAAGCCATTCTTAAGGTTGAGATTGATTGTCACCATGCTGGTAGAACCGTCAATTCTCACCGCCGTGCCCGCAGGTACGGCAACTGGTAGTGCAAAGGAACTAGCAGCAACAGGCGATGCTAAGCCGGCGACAGGCGCGACGGGAGGCAGATTGGCTCCACTACTGCCTGCGGGAGCGGGAGTGGGTGTATTATTAGCATCCTGTGCCGCTGGTTTGTTCAGAAAAAAGAACCAACCACCACCGGCAAGCAGCAGAAATAACAAAATAAAAACTATGGGCGGAGGCCCGCTACTCTTGGCCATAAATCCTCCTTAGTTGTTGGGAAGTTGTTTATCGTCGGAATCGTCTAACATTTGCAGCCTGCGACTGACTTCATCATCTTCGGTCATGTTTTCTAATTCTGCCTGAAGTCTTTCTTGGGGGTTCTCAGATATTTCTGCTAAAGCTTGCTGTTCGAGGTTATGCTTTTCGACGGCATTTTTGGCTTGTTCAAATTGCGATCGAGCTGAATCAATATTAAGATCGTTGTTGACTTTGGATATGGCGCCGAGAGCTTCGTTAATCTCGACCATATCTTTCATGTTTTGCATATCGGTTTTGTAGGCTTCCAGCTTCGTGCGCTCTCGATTCAGCTTGTCTTTGGAAGCGTTCACAAACTGTTCGGCTTGTTTTACTGCATCTTCGTACTGCGGCAGGATTTTTTCTATCTGAATTACCTTAGATATGGCTAAGCGGGCTGCTTCTTCGTTGCCGTTGCGGTTGGCTGTCTTGGCTTGGCGCTCTAAAGTTTGCATCTCTCTAACTTTTTCTTCATATTTTGTTTTGGTGCGCTGGTAGGCTGCAACTTGTTTAGAAACTGCTTCTGCGAGCTTTTGGACGGACTCTTGCATCGATCGCAGCGACTCTTCGGCTACGGCGACTGAAATTTTACCACCGGATTCTACGGGAAGTCCCCACAGCCAGTTCCACCCGCCTACTATGGTTCTGCCGGCTTTTTCGCCCATCAGCCAGTAAATAGCTTTTTTCATATAAGTACCGGATTAGCTTGATTTTTATTCCTAGTTTAAATCAGAATTTGCCGATCGACCTCAAGGGCGATCGATATATAGATTATTTTTAATCGCGATTTTTAGCTGTTTGGATTGTCGAGCGCCAATTTGCACAACAGGTCATAGTAAAATTTTCCTGTTGTGCTATTTATTTTTCGGCAATTTTCTGATCGATTAACTCAATTTTACCAGAAAGAATTGGTTGAAAGCCGGAACCCCGATCGGGAGAAATTAAAATCAGACTATTCATTACTCCAATCCTCTTCCTTCTAGGTAGAGGTCGCTCTTAAACTGTCAACTGTCAACTGTCAACTGTCAACTGTCAACTGTTTAACAATAGATTAAGCGGGCAAATCTGCAAAACTGCTGACATTTACCAGCGCTAAATTGGGACAAGTCCGTTTGATCAAACCTGTGAGAACTTTACCTGGGCCAATTTCCACTACGCGATCGATTCCTTGTTGTGGCAATTGCAGAGAAATTTCTCGCCAGCGCACGCCTTTAGTCATTTGATAATTCAACCGCTGTTTTAGAGTAGCTGCGCTAGTAGTCGCTGTCGGTTCTGAGTTCGAGAGTACCAGCATTTTAGCATCGGAAAATCTTGCCGACTTTAACGCTAGTTGAAACTCTGCCGCCACCCCGGCCATCAGGGGAGAGTGAAACGCGCCGGAAACATTCAATTTAACCGCGCGTTTGACTTTTATTTTGGCTAGCAAATCTTCTACTGCTGTCGGCGTGCCAGAAATCACTACTTGTGCTTCGCTGTTATCGTTGGCGAGCACCACATCTCGGCTGTATTGAATTTGCAGTTCTAATTCCTGCCTGTCGAAGCCGATCAACGCCACCATTTGCCCGCCGGAGGCAGTCTCCATCAGTTCGGCGCGGCGTTTGACTAAGCGCAATCCCGTTTCAAAGTCAAAGACGCCTGCTGCGTACAGGGCAACATATTCTCCTAAACTGTGACCGGCAACTACTGCGGGTCGATCGCTCTTTTCTCGCATTAAGTCTGCCAAAATGCTTTCTACTACGAACAAGCAAGGCTGAGTGTAGAGAGTCCGAGATAGTTTTGCTTCTTCTTTTTGGCAAACTTCAGGGACAGACCAGCCTAAAATTTCTTTAGCCAGCTCAAATTTAGCTTTGGCTGCTGGCAAGTTTAATAAGTCTGCACCCATCCCGATCGCCTGGGAACCTTGTCCGGGAAATACCCATGCTGTTTTAGTCATTTTTCCGGTAATCTGCTAATTGGTGGTTGCTAAGAAAGTGATTGCAAAAATTCTTTGTTTCCCGCTTCTGAGTTCGCTGACTGGTATCCGCTATCTTTCGGTTCACGAACTATCTACTCGCGACTCACAACTATAACATAATAACTGCGCTTTTTTCGAGGTTTATATTTTTTTTGCTACTTTAATTCAGGTCGATCGCCGTAGTAAAATTTTCAACCTTCGACGGGGGGAAAGTCCATCGAAAAATAGAGGATTTTCAATTGCAGCACACTCTTGTCCAGAATTCCTGTCGAAGGATGCACGGCTTGGTGCAGGCTTTACCCTATGCTATGACCTGTGTATGGCGTGTTAAAAGATTTTTCTTTTTTAATGGTCGCACGCCCGATGTCAGCAGGGCAAGTTTAGAGCAAAATATTGTACCAGTTCCCTAAAATCATGAAACTGCTAGCCTGCGCTTCCAACCCATAGTTCATCAGTGATTCCCCAATCTAAAATCTAAAATCTAAAATCTAAAATCGTATTACCTTCCCCATTGAAAAATCGCCGCCCCCCAGCTCAAACCTGCACCGAAACCAGCCGCAGCAATAGTCTCACCAGATTTAACTTTACCCAGACGCACCGATTCGTCTAAAGCAAGGGGAATTGAAGCTGCTGAGGTATTGCCGTAATTTGCTAAATTGCTGATTACTTTTTCCGGGGGAATCTTGAGCCTTTGGGCAACTGCATCGAGAATCCGTTGATTGGCTTGGTGCAACAGCAGCCAGTCAATTTTTTCGGCGCTGATATTTGCCCGAAACATCGCTTTTTCTATGACTTCCGGCACTTTTTTGACGGCAAACCGATAGATTTCTTGACCGTTCATGGCGATCGGCTCAAATCCACCTTGTCCGATATTCACGCCCTCAATTAATGATTTTGACTCGGCTTTGTAGGCTAAATTGAGAGACGAATTTTGCGTGCCGTCGCTGCGAATTTCAAATCCCAAAAATCGATCGACCTCTGAAGCCTGCAATACCACCGCACCTGCACCGTCTCCAAATAAAATGCAAGTACCTCGATCCGACCAATTCACCCAGCGAGATAAAATATCTGCTCCGATCAGCAAAACATTTTGATAAACGCCTGTCCGAATGAACTGCGAGGCTGTAACTAAACCAAACACAAATCCCGAACAAGCTGCTGTCAAATCGAAAGCCACAGCTTTTGTAGCGCCCAACTGATATTGAATTTTGCCCGCAGTGCCGAACAAATCGTCAGGGCTTGATGTGGCCAAAATAATCAAATCGATATCTGTCGGCGAAATTTCTGCCATGGCGATCGCCCTGCGGGATGCCTCCGATGCCAAATCGCACAAAGAAGTGCGATCGTCCGCCAGCCTGCGCGATCGAATGCCCGTTCGCGCCGCAATCCACTCGTCAGACGTTTCTACAATCTGACTCAAACCATTATTATCTAGCGAAACCTGCGGTGTACAAGACCCGCTACCCGTGACGGCAATGCCGAACCCTGATTGCTGCAACATTCCTCTCCATTTACTCGCTGTTCGGTCGAGAAATTAAAAATTAAAAACTTCAAATTTAAACTATTTTTTAAACTGCTGAAATTACTTTTTTCAAGCAAAACAGTTGGTTTAATCTGACATTTTTAATTTGACTTTTTTAATTTTTAATTTCTACTTACTAGAAAGAATTGGTTTAAAGCCCCAAGCCCGGGAGAAATTAAAAGAAGACTACTCATTACTCCAATCCTCTTCCTTCCAGGTCGAGGTTGCACTCAACTGTCAACTGTCAACTGCCAACTGTCAACTGTCAACTGCCAACTGTCAACTGTTAACTGTCAACTGCCAACTGTCAACTGTCAACTGTCAACTGTCAACTGTTCAAAGCTTCTTGTTCCACAGCGCTTTCGCGATTGGACGATTTAATTCGCTCCAGCACTTGGTTGTCAATAGCCCCTTTTGCCAAACGAATGGCATTAAAAATCGAGGCAGCTTGAGACGAACCGTGGCTGATAATGCAAACTCCAGCAACGCCCAACAGCAAACCGCCACCATGTTCAACGTGGTCTACTCGCTGCTTGAATCCTTGCAAGCTTTTTTGCAGCATAGGATCGTTAATTTGATGTTGGAGCCCTTTGACCAGCTCTTCCTTGAGCACCTGGACTACGACTTCGCCCACCGCTTCGGCAAACTTCAACAACACGTTGCCGACAAACCCGTCGCAGACAATCACGTCAAAGTTCCCCGACAGCACGTCGCGGCCTTCGGCATTGCCCACAAAAGGAATGTTCGGATTGTCCGCCAATAACTGATGGGTGCGTACCGCAGCGTCGTTGCCTTTAGAAGGTTCTTCGCCAATGTTTAGCAGGCCGATTTTTGGTTCGGCGACGCCGAGCACGCACTGGCTGTAAATAGTTCCCATCAGAGCAAACTGCTCCAAAAATTTTGGGCGGCAGTCCACATTAGCGCCGACATCGAGAATGAGTACAGAGGTACCCGGTACCATTGTCGGCAAAACCGCACCGATCGCGGGGCGATCGATTCCAGGTAGCCGCCCCAACCTCAGTAGGGCAGCCGCCATTGCCGCACCGGAGTGACCGGCGGACACCACAGCATCAGCCTGCTGCTGCTTCACCAAGTTCATGGCTACGTTAATCGAAGCTTTGGGCTTGCGTTTGAGGGCACTTAGAGGTTCTTCGTGCATTTCCACCGTTCCTTCTGAAGGAACGATTTCTAGCTGACCTGTAGAGACGCGGCCGATCGCGTCTTGAAGACGTAGCGAGTCTTCTATTTGCTGCGGGTCGCCCACCAGCAAAATCTCTACGCCTAACTCTTCTTGTGCCTTAAGCGCTCCAGCTACAACTTCGGCGGGGGCGTGATCCCCACCCATAGCGTCTATTGCAATTCTTGCGCGTGTCGATCCCATTGACCAATGTTTGAGAAACACTAAAAATTCTACCAGGAAGTCAGCCGATTTTCGATTTTCGATTTTCGATTGAGTTACAGCCTGAAATCTGGCAGCAGAAACTAGGGTCGAAAATTTTGGGAGCATCCACGAATGGCGTCGGGGCGTTGTACCCGTTTCTTGCGGATCTGGAGTCTGAATCCAGAAGTGCGAATAAATCACTAAAATCTGCTCGCGCTCGATCGGACAATTGTCATTTGCGACTACTCTGATAGAGTTTGTGCCTACTTTACTATTTTTGACTGCAAATTGAAAAACTCAATAGAATAATTTACCTGACCCCGCCCAAAAACGGATAAAAGTTTCCGACACTCGTCGTGACTCGGGCCCAAAATTTTAGACCCGAGTTCAAGCCCCCAGATTGATTCTGTGGAGTAAATCTAAAATCTAAAATCTAAAATCGACTGACTGAACTATAGGTGTAAAAAATGCTGGATTTATTATTTAGCTCGGGAATCATGTCTCTGTGGCTCGACATGGCTGGGGTACACAGTGTCGCGCCCAACGCTGTGTCGCTACTGGCTTGGCGGGGAGGGATACCCGGGTTAGTGGTGGCCGAAGAGCTGGCTTTTGGAGGAGTAGATGCAGCAAATCGAGACTTGCCGACATCCGTCGCGGTGGAGGAATATTTAAAAGATTTGAAGGCAAAACATCTGATAGACGGCAATCAGGGAGTTTGGGTACAAGCCGGAATGGTGCCACTGGTAAGTCAGCAGGGAAAGGTACTGATGCCAGGGGCTTCGCTGACTAAGATTGCCACTTCTCTGGCTTCGCTGGAAACTTGGGGCACCGAGCATCAGTTTGAAACACGGTTCCGGGGAACCGGGCCGATTAGGAATGGGGTGTTGCAAGGAGATTTGGTTGTCAGTGGTGGTGGCGATCCGTTGTTTGTGTGGGAAGAGGCGATCGCCGTGGGTAATGCTCTCAATCAAATGGGTATCGATCGCGTGGCCGGCAACTTAGTGGTGACAGGCAATTTCCGCATGAATTACCAGTCCGATCCTTTGGCTGCGGGGGAGGGTCTGCGGCAGGCTCTCAATGGGCGCAGTTGGCCTTCTGACGTGCTGGCAATATATTCTAAGATGGCTCGGGGAACGAGAAAGCCGCAAGTAACGATCGCCGGCACGGTGATTGCTGAAAAATTTGTGAGCTCGGGACATTTGCTGCTGAAGCGCCGATCGCTCCCTTTACCCGAAATTCTCAAGCAGATGAACGTCCACAGCGACAATGACATTGCCCAAATACTGGCAGACAATTTGGGCGGACACAAAATAGTCCAGCAGCAAGCGACTTGGGCGGCGGGGGTGCCGGCGGCGGAACTTCAATTAATTAACGGTTCGGGATTGGGAGTGGAAAATCGGATGTCTCCGAGGGCGGCTTGTGGGATGATGCAGGCGATCGCGCGCAACCTTCAGACTACGGGGCTGACTATTGCTGACTTGTTTCCGGTGTCCGGGCGCGATAAAGGAACTTTGGAACACCGACACATTCCGCCGTCGGCTGTGGTGAAAACCGGTACCTTAGATACGGTGATTGCTTTGGCTGGAGCCATACCCACGCGCGATCGGGGTTTAGTTTGGTTTGCAATTATTAATCGCGGCACCGATTGGGACTCTTTGAGAGCGCAGCAAGATATATTTCTGCAAAAATTGGTGCAGCAGTGGGGCACTGCACCGGCCCTGCCACTAGCAATTACACCGCACATTGACGGCGCTAGACCAGCTTTGGGGGCAGCAAATCGCAGCGATATTTTGCTGGGAGGTTAACGTCAGTTGACAGTTGACAGTTGACAGTTGACAGTTGTCAGTTGGCAGATTAATGCTTTTAGGCTCGATGCCCGATGCCCGATGCCCGATGCCCTCTTTGCCCCACAGCATAATGTGAGATTTCGCGCGTGGAGTATGTCACAATTGATCGAGGACTATTCTGCAAGAAGATGATCAAACTGCGATTGAAGAGATACGGGAAAAAACGCGAGACCAGCTACCGGATTGTAGCTATGAACAGCTCTACCCGCCGCGACGGCCGTCCCCTAGAAGAACTCGGCTTCTACAACCCCAGAAATAATGAAACCAGGCTGGATGTTCCAGCGATTGTCAAGCGCCTGCAAGAAGGCGCTCAGCCAACTGACACCGTGCGTGACATCCTGAGAAAAGCGAATGTATTTGAACAAGTCGGAGCCGGAGCCAACGTTGAATCCAGCACAGCAGCAGTCAGCTAGTCCCAACTATTCTGGACTGGTTAAGTTTTTAATTGGGCCTTTTTTAGAGTCGCCCGCGTCTTTGCGAGTTGATTGCGAACTGCACCCGCGCCAATCCCGGGTCTGGGTTCGGCTCGCTTTTGAAGATCCCGATAAAGGGCGGGTTTACGGTAGGGGCGGACGCAATATTCAGGCAATAAGAACTACCCTCGAAGCGGTGGCGCAAACGGCGGGCCAGTCGCTGTACTTAGATATATACGATGGTGAAGCGGGCGATCGCAACTCCGGGCCACCTAGGGGCGATCGCGATCGTTCGGATCGCGATCGTCCGGATCGCGCTAGGCGCGATGGGGGAGACTTCCGACCCCGGAGTGGGCCTCCGTCGCCGACTCCCTTACCTAGCAGAACCCCGAGAGAACAACCTCGCCGTACTAACACACCTACGTTTAGAACGAGCAGAAATACTCCCGGTTATTAACTGTTCTGCTGAATGAGAGACAATTTTAGATTTTAGATTGCCTGTTGTAGACTTTGTGTTACAAACCCCGTTGGATTTGAGATTGCCAGTTTTGCGATCAAACAAAAATGTAAAATTTTAAATCTAAAATCTCAGCGGGATCGGGTAAATCTAAAATCTAAAATCTAAAGTTGTCTGACTTCATCAAAGCAACACGGGATGCGGGAAACTCAGACACAAAGCGTGCTCAGAGGGAAGCGACCCGAGGGACTTCAGTCAAGAGTGTTCTTGAAAATGTGATATAATTTGAGTTGGGAGTAAGAACAAAAAACATCTACGTGTTGAAGCATCCTAGTATCGGAGAAATCCCGGCTCCTATGAAACAACGGTTAGGTTTAAGTCCTGATGTCAGTATGACAGGAAAGAGCAAATAATGGCAGGTTGTGGAGCGTACCGCGTCTTGGCAAGTGTGATGGATTCTGAAAGCATTGAAACAATAAAAGTAAACGCGATTACAACATTGGCAATGTCGGTAGTTGTTTTGAGTGTTTAGGCGGCGTTTGACGGTCGCAGCGAGAGTTTACTCGCGATCGCAGAATCGAGCGTGTCTTTAGACCTGAGAGTGTCAAAGAAGGGAGATTTGATTTGTGCCTCAAGCACCAAATTTATTTGCGATTTAAACAGAAAAGACGCCTGAGATACTAGGTAAAATCTAGTACCGGGCGTCTTTTTGTTCGTAAAACAAAGCTGATTGTTAACTTTTAATTACTTACTTGGAGGAGCTCATGCTGGCATGACTGAAAAACTAACAATAGAGTTACCGAGCAATCAAAGCGCCATGTCGCTGGCCGGAAATCAAGAAGAAAACTTGAAAATTATCTCTAAGCAAACCGGCGCCAACCTGGTAATGCGAGGCCAAGAACTGCTGATTTCCGGCACAAAAACTCAAGTAGAATTGTGTCATAAATTAGTGCGATCGCTCTCCGACTATTGGAAATCCGGCAAAACCATCACCGGAGTAGAAATCCAAACAGCGCGCTACGCATTGGATACCAACCGCCAAGAAGATTTGCAAGACTTGCAACGAGACGTACTCGCCAAAACCCGCCGCGGCGAAGAAATAAGAGCCAAAACCTTCAAGCAGCGGCAGTACGTCCAAGCAGTACGCACCCACGACCTAACATTTTGCATCGGCCCCGCTGGTACTGGAAAAACATTTCTAGCAGCTATTTTGGCAGTGCAAGCACTGTTAAGCAAGCAGTACGAAAAGCTAATTTTAACCAGGCCCGCCGTAGAAGCAGGCGAAAAATTAGGATTTTTGCCTGGAGATTTGCAGCAAAAAGTCGATCCCTATTTGCGCCCGCTTTACGACGCCCTCCAAGAAATAATCGACCCCGAAAAAATGGCCGATTTAATGGAAAGAGGCTTGATCGAAGTAGCTCCTTTAGCTTATATGCGAGGGCGTACTCTCAGCAATGCTTTCGTCATTTTGGACGAAGCTCAAAATACAACACCTGCTCAGATGAAAATGGTGTTGACTCGTCTGGGCTTTCGATCGAAAATGGTAGTGACGGGCGATATCACTCAAACAGATTTGCCACCAAACCAACAGTCGGGACTGTCAGTTGCTCAAAAAATTCTGGGTAACGTTGAAGGCATTGCTTTCTGCGAATTCAATCAGTCAGATGTGGTGAGACACCCGCTAGTACAGCGGATTGTTGCAGCTTACGAATTGCACGAAAAATAGTCAGTTGACAGTTGACAGTTGACAGTTGTCAGTTGTTATCGGTTATTTGTTATTTGTTATTTGTTGGTTATAATAACTAATAACTAATGCCCAATTCCATAAAAATTGACAGTTGTTATCGGTTATTTGTTATTTGTTGTTTCTAACAACTAATAACTAATGCCCAATGCCCAATTCCCAATTACCTATTCCCAAATTATGCCTAATCTCAAAGAATTCTTAGAAGCTTGCGAAAAATTGGGGACGCTGCGTTTGATCGTGACTAGCAGCGCCGCTGTACTGGAAGTGCGCGGTTCAATTCACAAGCTGTTTTATGCAGAGTTGCCCAAGGGGAAATATGCAAATATGCACGCCGAAATATTTGAGTTTCACCTAAATATGGACAAAATTAAACAAGTGAAATTTGAGACCGGCGAGGCAAAAAGAGGCAACTTTACTACCTATGCAATTCGTTTTCTGGACGAGCAAAATGATGCTGCGTTGAGCGCGTTTTTGCAGTGGGGAAAACCTGGTGAATACGAACCTGGACAGGTGGAAAAATGGCACGAATTAAAAGAACAATACGGGGAGGTTTGGGAACCTGCACCTGTTGAGGCAATTTAAAACTAACAAACAATAAAAAAGGTTGGTAGTGAGGACTTCAGTCCGCAAAAAGAAGGACTTGCATTCCTCATTACCAACTTTTGGTAGTGAGGACTTCAGTCCGCAAAAAGAAGGACTGAAGTCCTCACTACGAACGAATTAGAGCAAAATATAAAGTTAGCTGTTTGAATGTAATTTGGTATGAAGGTAATTTGGGTTTTTTGTCTGGTTTTGGTTGTGTTGCTGTGGGGTGGCGGTGCGAGGGCGGGGGTTTTGGGCGATCGCATTTCCAGTTTTCCCAATTGGGATAGCAAGCCTCCCATCGCCGTAGCTAAGGGAGATTTAGTGTATCCAGACTGGATGGCCGGAAGTTGGAATGTTGCCAGCACTTTAATAGATTTAGCAGCGCCTTTAGCCCCAAATATTGTCACGCCTGGATTTGAAAAAAACCGCCAGTATTTGCAGCAGCCAGTATTGTTTAAAGTTCGATTTCAACCTGAAAAATTTATTGGTTTAATTTCTACTTATACATCTAAAAAAGCTCCTAAAATTGTAGCCGATCGCAATTTTAACGGTTTGAACATCGCCAAAGCCTATTTAGGCAACGGTGGCGTACTTTCCGTGAAAGTCGATCCAAACAATCCCAACCGTCAGATTACCATACTCAAAGGCGATCGCCAACTAATCTCGATTGTCACCAGTCGCGGCACTGAAACGCCGAATCCTCGGGAGTTTGTATCTACAGAAATTTCTCAGCAGGTGTTTCGGGGCGAGACTGATATTTATTTAAACGAAGTGGAAACAACCACAGCTTATCGAGTGATTGGAAGCGGGGAAAATGGATCTTCTGGGAGTAAAAAAATTGTAGCCGATCAGGTGACAGCGATTTATTTATCGCCCCAAGACCCGGATTATTTTGCGGCTGGAGGGCATCCTGTGGCTTTGTACCGATATCGCTTGGAGTTGGTGCCGGGAGAATAGGCTAAGAAGATTGTGAATTATGGCAACTCTATCAGGGCGAATGGCATGGGAACGCATAACACAAGCTATCTCAACTAGGATTAATCCAAAAGCAAGCGACTTTCAAATGTGGGCTGAGTCACAACAGGGCTGGCATCCTACTCAAACACCTAATGGCCCGTTAAAATATATTGATAAAAACGGAGTAACTAGATTAACACTCAAACAGGGAACTCCAAGAGCTCCCGGAAGCAACCACCCTCATGTAGAGCTAAAAAATGCTAAAGGCAGTAGAATCGATCTACAAGGAAAGCTCGTTAACAGAAAAAGCCCAGCTAATCATACTCCTATTGATTGGGACATTTAAAAATGGAACGCTTAAACTACTGGCAATTTCCGGGATTTGAAAATATTTATCTAGAGGATAGCTATGTACTTAGCATTAATGATAAAACATCTATACAAATCCTCTTGGAAGCTGTTCTCACAGAAAATCACTCTCTCTACACTCAACCCTTACCTGAAGAACAGTATTGTTATCGGCGGATGAGCTTAAATTTTCCCTACCCTCAAACCTACGATTTGGTTCTGAACAACATCAGCCCCATTGCAGATCCAGATGGTAGCGTTGATTACGGGAATATAGACGAATTTTTTAGCGCGGATGGCAAATACTATTTAAGAGGGGAATGGGGAGAACTTACTATAGTTTCCGATCCACCCCTACTTTTTGATGTAGAAAACTACCTAATTGTCAAAAACGGCGATAATTTTATTGAAATTAATAAGGAAAAAATTAGTATTTTTGAATGGAAAAGGGAAAGAAAAGGAGTAATCACCTTAGTTTACGAAAACACTTCAGGAAGTCCTTTATCTGTTCAAATTCAGGCAGAGCAAGATCCCGAAGGCTTTGCAGCCGTTTTGGGGTATATGGGTGAAATTGAAAGAGGTTATACAACTGAGTTAACAGGAGGCGATCTGACTTTTGACAAGCTCAAGCAATATTACGCCGCTAATTTGAATCAGGAAAATGTGCAAGCGTTTTCTGTTAAATATCCCAGCTCAACGGGCGATAAATATTTGATTTCGGCAATTACTTCCTAGAATTAAGGTGAAATCTCGATCCAGGCATTGTGAAGTGAGGATTTGAGACATCTCTGCTAATTGTCTTTGTCTTCAGCAATTTTATCGAGATTAAAAAATTCTTCCAACAGTTTGAAAAACTTATCGAGGGCGTCTTTTTCATCAGCAGAGAAGAAGAGAATTATACTGTCCCATCCGTGACTTGACGTAATTTGATATCTTTCTTGTATCCACTCTTGAAATCCATCAAGTTGTTGTTGTTGTTCTGTGTCGGGAAACCCAAGTTCCGCTCTAGCCGTCTCATATCCATCTAAAAATGCGCGCAGGCGGGTAATTGAACACTTGCCCAAATACATACCCGGTCTTTGTTTGATTCTTTGGAGTAAATCAAAAAAGTATTCATTTTTAACATCTAGTTTATTAACATTAACTTCGACCACCATAAAAATAGTCTCCTTTTAAAAATCTTCTTCTGTCACTATAAACCGTAAACCATTAAATATTTTACCGTGAAATTGCAGATTTGTCATCCATTGCTCTTTAGTAAGCCCATCCGGGTGATGGTTATCAAAAATAGTCTCTATATTGTTGATAACTAGAGCGATTCCTTCGTGGCGACCATTTTCTGAAATAGCATCTCTCGGTACGCTATCATCATAAATGCCACTGTTCCTGCCTCTGCCGAATCCAGTGTACAGTTTTATGCGCTTTCCAGGAATTCCTTGACTTGTCAAGTAATCTTTGAGATTGGTGGCGCACTCAACACATTTAAAGTTTTCATGGCGATCGACAATAGCCTTGATTTGCAGTATTTGCTCAGCACTAATTTAACTCATATCCCACCACAACCAACAAATTGATGACTTACGCATCGATGGCCAGAAACCGGGTTTTTTACGAAAAATATTCGCTGTAGCCCGCAGATTCGGTAAAAAACCCGGTTTCTTAGGAATAGAAATTAAATAACTTAAGCAAATTTGTGGGATGGGCGTCCCGCCCGTGCAGAAAGGACGGGCGGGACGCCCATCCCACAACAATCATCGCCTTAGTCGCAGTGTACCCAACCTAAAAATTCACCTAAAAAAATTAGAAGGTGAAAAATTAGTTTTTCACCTTCTAACTTGCGACTTTCCGATTTCGGGTTACTGCACAAACTTCTTGAATGCCAGTGTCACGTTGTGGCCGCCAAACCCAAAGGAATTCGACAGCGCCACATCAACTTTTAGATCGCGACTTGTATGGGGAACATAATCTAAATCGCACTCAGGATCGGGATTTTCTAGATTGATTGTCGGCGGGACTTTATCGTTGGCGATCGCCATTACCGTCGCCACCGCCTCAATTCCCCCGGAACCGCCCAAAAGATGGCCTGTCATGGACTTGGTAGAACTAATTGCTACTTTGTAAGCGCTTTCTCCCAAAACCTTCTTAATTGCCTTGGTTTCCGTAGAATCGTTGGGAAGCGTGCTCGTGCCGTGAGCGTTGATATAGCTCACTCGATCCGGCGTCAAACCCGCATCCTTGAGGGCTAAAGCGATCGCCCGCGATGCACCTTCGCCCCCCGGTACTGGGGATGTCATGTGGTACGCATCGCAGGTTAAACCGTAGCCGACGATTTCTGCGTAAATTCGGGCGCCTCGTGCCAAAGCGTGTTCCATTTCTTCTAAAA
Organism: Microcoleus sp. PH2017_34_RAT_O_A; assembly: GCF_020737885.1. Classification (NCBI taxonomy): domain Bacteria; kingdom Bacillati; phylum Cyanobacteriota; class Cyanophyceae; order Oscillatoriales; family Microcoleaceae; genus Microcoleus; species Microcoleus sp. PH2017_34_RAT_O_A. The sequence continues at coordinate 45,742 of NZ_JAEQDD010000050.1, forward strand.
GCAGAATGCCAGCGCCTTCGCCGACGACAAAACCATCACGATCGCGATCGAACGGACGGCAAGCATGAGTCGGGTCATCATTGCGAGTCGAAAGCGCCCTCGCCGCAGCAAAACCCGCCACGCACAAAGGTGTCACCGCCGCTTCGGTACCGCCGCAAATCATGGCTTGGGCATAACCGCCCTGAACTAGGCGAAACGCATCGCCCACCGCGTTTGAGCCGGCAGCGCAGGCTGTCACCGTGCAAGAGTTCGGCCCCTTGGCGCCCGTTTGAATCGCCGTCAGGCCTGCGGCCATATTCGCAATCATCATCGGAATCATAAACGGGCTGCATCGATCGGGGCCGCGAGTCAGATAAATTTCTTGCTGGTCTTCTAAAACCTTCAGCCCGCCAATGCCGGTGCCAAGAATGACACCCACCTGTTCTGCGTTCAGGTCGTTAATCTCAAACTTCGCATCAGCCAGAGCTTGTTTGCTCGCTGATACCCCAAATTGAGCAAAGCGATCCATCCGCTTTGCTTCCTTGCGCTCTAAATACTCGTGAGGGTCGTAACCCTTCACCTCTCCAGCAATCCGGCAGTCGTGCCGCGACGCATCGAACAAGGTGATCGGGCCGATGCCATTCTTCCCGGCCAGCAACCCGTCCCAATATTCAGACAAGGTATTGCCGATCGGTGTAATCGCGCCGAGACCCGTGATAACAACGCGCTTACGCTCTAAATTTGTCATGATTTCAGTTTCAAAAAATTAAACACCCAGAACGCAGAACAAAAGAGGAGTTGTTAGTTTTATAACTTCTCTCCTCTTAGGGGAAAAGACAGGTATTTTATGCTTTTGGAGCTGCAAGTTTGCTGCTGATGAAATCTACAGAAGCTTGAACCGTGGTAATTGCTTCGGCTGCTTCGTCGGGAATTTCAATATCAAACTCTTCTTCCAATGCCATTACCAGCTCTACTGTATCTAGGGAATCTGCTCCTAAATCGTTAGCAAAGTTGGCTTCGGGCTTGACTTCGGTGGGATCGACTTCTAGTTGATCGGCCACAATTTTCTTGACTCTAGCAAAAATGTCGTCTTGACTCATAACATCGTGTCCTCATTGGTTGCTGCGTATCTAATCTTATCCGAAAGGGGGATCTGCAAGAGGAAGGCTTGCCGCTTTTCTAACTGACCCTTGGTGTGGGGTGATGGGGTGATGGGGTGATGGGTGATGGGTGATGGGTGATGGGTGATGGGGTGATGGAGTGATGAATTTCCGAAGCTCTTGAGTCATCCCTCTGACTCCCTCTCTTTCTCCCCATTCCCCTCTCCCCTACGTTATGTTGCGCGATTCTGCATCACTAGGCCCTTACGGTCGAGGCCGCGGTGTAGGTCGATCAGGGCGGTAATGCAGACGAATCGATTATCAATAATTCACGCTGAATTTTCGATCGGTCTAATTGCCAGAGGCTCCTTTAATTTGGGTTTGAATTAGATGATTGATGGGCTGAATGCTTTGCCATCGGAGGATAAAGCCAGAGCTTGAACAACCGTGTTATCTGAGGCATGACGACCCAAGTCATCAACGGCATCATGATTGCAATGCTGACAAGGGTTACTAGCCAAGTAGGGAGTCCGTTTGTGATTGGTTTCAACAGAATGGGCATCAGAGAAATCATTGGATAAATACCGATCGCGCTGACGATCGCAGTTTTCCATTTTGGCGGTGGCGCAACATTCGGCATTTCAGGTAAAGCAAACCAAGCTTCTAATCCATTCACTCGCGATACTCTGGGCGTTTCTGTGAGGGCATCTGCCAGTGCAATCCAACCTTGGCAAATTGGAGAGTTTTCCCATTCCTGTAAATGAATCAGCGTGTCGAATCGCATAATTAGTTGCCATTCACCGCCTCGATTGTTGGGGTAGAGAACTTCGCCGCGTGACGACTCCACACACTAATGCTTTGCATATAGTGTGGGCTTCTCCAGACTCCGGAGAGTAGAGAGAACTTCCTTCGAGGTACTATCAGTTGTAGAACGGCCCACAACAACTTTCCCTCTACGGCGATTTATAGTCGGGAACTCGCCCAGCCCGACTCTTTTGATATTGATAGCGGCGTTGATGTCCCTATCAACCCTCATATTTTCTACCTCATCCCAATACTCTCGAATGCTGCAATCGGTGAAGATGAACTCATCACGATATGCAAGTAGTTGGGATGTGTAGGCGGGGTTCACTCCAATCACGACGGCTCCAGCTTTTGCAGCTATGTATTCCAGGATTGTGAAGAATTGCCCAAACGCGGCATCGTTCCAGGACTTGTTTAGTCCAGACTTAGCCGATTGCCCGTTCGGCAGGTACTTTCCCTGCTCATCTTGTTTTGCGCCATTGCGCTTGCTCAGCCCTTTCAGGTTGAGATTCTCGTGAAAGAATACTGTTTTACCCGTCCTCACAACCTTGTGAGCGGTTTTGAAGGCATGGTCGCGTCTAGCCCTCGCAATGCGTTGATGTTCTCTAGCTTCACGATGAGCCAACTTGCGACGGGAACGACTTCCTTTTTTCTTAGCCGCCTTGCGATGAGACACTTTAGCCAACCGCTTCTCAGACTTGCGAAACGACTTCAGAGATGGCAATTTTTCACCCTCAGAGGTCGCCAGGTAGTCATCTTCATGCAAAACTGCATCCATACCCAAAGCAGTATCCCAGTTCAGATCGACCCCATCAGATTTGATAGGCACAGTTGGATCTTCTAGTCGCAGGTTGACATACCAACTATCTGCCTTTTCGATCGGTTGCACCTGCTTCAAGATTGCGCCATCTGGAAGATCTCTGTGCATCCGCACTTTTAGCAGTCTCAGCTTAGGTATCTTGACGAACAGATATTTGCCACCTAACGAACAAGAATGCAATTCGACTCCAGCACCCTCAAACACCATGGAGCGAAATCGGTCAGCAGACTTGAAGCGAGGTTTACCACTCCGTTTGCCAGTACTGTCACCTGCAATAAATCGTTCAAACGCCTTATCAACTCGCTTACAAACCTCCTGCAACGTGTTAGCCGGAACCCGTGAGAAGTCCAACAACTCAGATGACCAACCGACCGTAACTAGATCTGTTTTGATGTCAGGCAGGTATTTTTTCTGACTGTAATAGTTGGGCTGATCCCGTAGCTCAGGCAAGTGGCAGATCAAAGGGCAAGCGTTGACATAAGAGCGATTACATTCCCACCAGTCAAACCTATCTCCTAGTTGACGGTTGTACCAATACTGGCAAGTCCGCAACCAGAGATTAAGCTCTAGCTTCTGTTCAGTTGTGGGAAGTGCTTTGTACTGGTAGGTGTATTTCATGTCATTATTGTAATTGATATTGCCTTGCGGTGCAAGCCATGAAATATGACGATTCCATCAATATTAGACTGCCAAAAACAGAGAAGAAAATTCTAGATAATTACTGTAAGCGGGTGAAGCGCAATAAAACCACTGTAAGCGGGTGAAGCGCAATAAAACCGATGTCATCCGAGAGTTTATTCGTTCATTGCCAGAGCGGTAGTTTGTTCGTCTCGTCGTCGATGTCTTTCCTGTTGGCTACGCCAATTTGGTCAGACACCACTCCTCGACTCACGCGCATTCCTCTCGCGCCAAATCAAAGATTATGGCGTGAGGCTCCTGCTGCTCTAGCTAAATAGCCCGGAAATGTACTGGCTGCTAGGGTGACACCTCGGACGGCTGCCTCGAAGTCGGCTTCATAGCCTGGTTTAACGCGACGCGCGATCGCCACGACAGCAGGTGCGGAATGTTCTTTCATAGAATGTAAATGCTAAAAGGTAAAAACGGTGCGGAGTGTTCCAGTCACGATCGTGCCATTGCTGTTTTGATTGGCTGGATGAGTAATGATTTGAATCAATGGAGTAATCCGAATATTGTTGGCTAGCGGAAAGTTGTAGAACGCTTCAATATTTGTTTGTGTTGCGTTTCCTACCTCTGTCAAAATGAAAGGCTGAACGACACCCAATCCAGCTAAATCACCTGTGACAAACAAATTCTGAAGAGAAACGCCAGCAGACCAATAACTAGGGCGAATATCCCCGATCGTCGTATCAGGATAGGAAGCGTAACCATAGCGCCCAAAGATGCCAAGCCGTGATGTGATTGCCCAATCAAAGTTTGCGCCAACAGACTGAAAATTGCTGCCAAGAACTTCTCCGCCGCTGTACTGCAAGCGGGCCGAGAAGGAGCTTGTCGGTGCATATTCTAGTTCCACAACGCCCATGTAGGGATCGCCAAACAATCCGCCTCTTGCGCCGCCTCCTGCGATCGGAAAAAGCCGAATATCTCCAGGACTGCCACCGCCAAAGAAGCTTTGATTTTCGGGCAAACTTTCTTCTGAATTACTGGCAATGTAAACTGCACGCAGCCTTAAAGCACCTTGATTCGGCTTCCAGTCGATCGCAGCGCCCGCACCTCCCGGCCTAGGTAACAGAACAAAATTGTTGATGAGGGATTGAGTCGAAAAATCTCGAAAGCTAACGTTCGCGAATCGATTTTTATCAACAAAATCACCCGCAACCATTCTTGCCCCGACAGTCACGCTGAGATCCTTAGTAGGAGCAAAAGAATAGTACAAACGAGCAAGAGATATTTGCGTTGTGCCAGGAATCGCGAAATCTAAGGTACTCCCTAAATTCGGTTCTAGAAATCCAGCCGCATTATCGTTAGTTCCAGGACTCCCAGCCAGTAGGCGAAGTTTTAGTAAGTCAGTACCTTTGAAACTGGTATTTAGATCCAAACTGAGGCGGTACAAAGCGGTCGGATTCGGTCGATCGCGCGTGACGATCGCACCTCTAGGACTAATCACTCGATCTCCACTAAATCCGCCTGCATTGACTGCAAAAATTGCTTGTCCTGATAGTTTCGTCGTCGTTGAAAATTGCTGAGATTCCAATCTGTTCGCTTCAGTTTCTAGACCCTCAACTCGATCGCGTAAAGCAGTTAACTCAGTCGTAAATGCTTGCTGAAGACGTTCTACAGCCATCAAATCGTCGCGAGTTAACCCATCGATCGTGTTGATCCGTTCTAAGCAAGCATTCAGCGCTACTGCGAATTCTTGACGAGAAAGTGCTTGTTCGCCTCTAAACCGTTTTTCTGAATCACCAGCAATGCAGCCGTATTTTTCGACGAGCGATCGCACTGCTGAAAATGCCCAACTGGATGGAAGTACATCTGCAAGTTGATCGACCGATGGCATGATTTCTGGCTGCAAGTTCGTTGAGTCCACAGAATCAGCGGCAGATGGAAGCACATCTGCAAGTCGATCGACCGATGGCATGATTTCTGGCTGCAAGTTCGTTGAGTCCACAGAATCAGCGGCAGATGGAAGCACATCTGCAAGTCGATCGACCGACGGAATTATTTCTGGTTGCAAGTTCGTTGAGTCCACAGAATCAGCGGCAGATGGAAGCACATCTGCAAGTCGATCGACCGACGGAATGATTTCTGGCTGTAAGTTCGTTGAGATCGCAGAATCAGCGGAAGCTGTCTGAGCTAGGGTAGAAGAGCAATCTATCCAAAGTCCCAAGCCCAAAGCCAACACTGTGTAAAGTCCTAATTGCTTCATTTCTACAGCCGATTGCCCCAGTAGCTGAGTTCCTGGTAGAGCTGCCCAACCGCTGGGCCTTCTGGCGTTTCCCAGTCTTTCATGATTTCTGAAGCAACCGATGCCCAAGAAACCATAACGGCTCCTGCTTGAGTCATGCGTAGCAGCGCTGCTGTTTCATTCAACTGAGTATCAGATCCAGAAACATCTACCACGACATAAGCTTCGTAACCTGCTTCCAGTAAATCGAGTGTCAGTTGCAGCGTGCAGATATCTAGAGAAATTCCACCTAGCAGAACTTTCTTACGCCCGATCGCAGCTAATTTATCCCGAAACGTGGGTTCATCCCAAGCGCTGGGCGTATGACGCTCGATCCGAATCGCACGATCGGCATGGGCAACGACTTCCGAAAAGAACTTACCTCGAAATCCGCCTTCTTCTCCCAGCATAATTGTTGGAATATCGAAGATATTTGAAAGGCGAGTAAAAGCTTCTGCGTTCTTTCGTAATAAGTCATGATTAATCGTCTTCAGTCCTGGCAAAAATCCGTCTAGGAAGTCAACCAAAACCACAACGCAATTATCGCGAGTTAGTTTTTCACAATAGTTCATGGTAAGTCTCTTAAGTTTCCTTTGTTGCTTTCCTAGTTTTCAAGAAGCCTGTCAATCGCCGCCAATTGGCTTTTGCTACTTTCCACTGAAAAATCAGATGGACTGCAATAAAAGCGAGAAAGGTATAAGCCAGCCAAAAATGGAGCGATCGACCCAAATCGACCATTGCATCATTTTGCGGAAACAAATCTGGCAGCAGCAGCCCGAAAAATTTGACGTTGTTCGATCGAAAAGAATTAGAAAAGAAAAAACCTGCGATCGGGACTGCCCACATGAACACATACATCAATGCGTGCAATGCGAAATTTCTCCACCATTGCGGCGAGAACTTTGGCAATCGCTTCATGTATTTCTTCCACATCACCTGAATCAGCGTCAAAATTCGCCAGGTGAGCAATGCCATTGTCAGAACACCGATCGACTTATGAAAGTCATAAAGCAATCCTCGAACCGGAGTTCTAGGCAACCGCGCCATGAACGTGCCACCGACAAATAGAATCAGATAGCAGCCTGCCATCCACCAATGAACGGACATCAATCGTTGGAAAGCAGAATTGAGCCTTGGCTTTTTGACGGTTGCGTTTTGAAGTGAACTCATGCTGAATGCCTCTTACAGAATGCCACCATTAACTTGAATCGTTTGCCCATTAACCCATCGCGCTGCATCCGATGCCAAAAATGCAACGACATCAGCGATGTCAGCAGGTTGCCCCAATCGACCGAGCGGCGTGGATTGCACCAGATGATCTAGCGCATCCGCAGGCATGATCAATCCGTCTGTATTCGTGACTCCAGGAGCAACGAGATTAACCGTAATTCCCCGATGTCCGAGTTCTTTGGAAAGCGCAAAACTAAATTGCTCGATCGCGGCTTTACTTGCAGCATAAACGCCACCCGTTGGGATACTCTGCCGCGTTGCACCACTCGATAAACTGATGATTCGTCCACCATCGCTTAAATGTTGTGCCGCCGTTTGTAAGGCAAAGAATGTTCCTTTCGCATTCGTGTTGAAGACTTTATCAAAATCAGCTTCGGTGATGTCTGTGGTGAGCTTGTAGACTGAAACGCCTACGTTGTTCACGACGATATCAACATGACCAAAGGCGTGAATTACTTTTTCAAACAGCGATCGCGTTTCTGCAAGGTTGCTGATGTCTGATTGAATCGCAATTGCATCAACTCCAAAGGCTTTGATTGATTCAACAACAGCCTCCGCTTTGTCGCGATTGCCTGCATAGGTCAAAGCAACGGTTGCACCTTCATGCCCTAAACGTTCCGCGATCGCTTTGCCAATTCCGCGCGATCCACCTGTCACTATCGCCACTTTTCCAGTTAGAGATGACATAACATTACTCCTAAAATGCCTGCATGATACTGAGAATCACTATTATTCGTACTGATGATGGGAGCCATCACAGAATGGAGCATTTCCAGTATGTTTGCAGAGACAGAGTGCAACTTTCTTCTTCTCAGTTAGCTCAAACTTGTTTGGAACAAAACCAGTTCCTTTGTGAGCGCCATTGCAAAACGGTTGATTACTAGAATGTCCACAGCTACACCAGAAATAAGTTCCTGGCTCAAGTTCTAGAACGGTTGGCTTCTTATCGACAATCACAGGCTGTAACTCAGCACCCATCGTATTTTACTGAATAGAGGTTGAAACCGAACCTAAAGTAAAGCGCCGATTTATTAATAAAATCTTAAGACAATTGCTTGGTCGCTGTCTTTCCTTTTCTTGCTCTCATTTTGCTGAATCTTGCACTAATCCATAAAAAGTTACTTTTGGTCTCGATAAGCCCTAGGAGAGGTATGGAGATATTGGCGAAAGACAGTAGAGAATCTGCTTTGATGACAAAAGCCTGTGCGGTAAGCAATTTCTGCGATCGATAAATCCGTCATCTTTAACAAATGTTTCGCACGTTCTAACCGTTGACGCACAATGTAAGCATGAGGGGTTAATCCCATTGACTGTTTGAACAAACGCACGAAGTAGTATGAGCTAATTTGCACCAATTGAGCCAGGGTATCAATCGAGAGATCCTCATCTAAATGAGCATGAATATAGTCGATCGCAGTGTCTAACTTTGATTGACTCAATCCATTTACTCCTTTTTGCGTTTCTACAGCAACTGTCGAGTAGTGCCGTAATAAATGAGCCGCTAGCATTGTTGCCGCCGCGTCTGCATAAAGCGCATCAATCTCAGTGCCACTCACAACAGCAGACTTGAGAGTCAGTCCAAGTTGAAGCAGGAAAGGATCGTGCGGATGAAAAGAGGGAATGATTTCAACCAGATCGGGATCGATGCGATCGTGAGCAAAGTGGCTCACAAATTCTGGTTCAAGATACAGGTGTAAGATTTGGGCTGGATCGACAACGCGAATCGTGCGATAGAGTCCAGCAGGGTTAATACAAAACACTTCGCCTTCAGTAAAGCGATCGCTTTTGACCTGACGATCGATTACGCGCTCTAGTCGAGCAGGCGCACCTAAATTCAGACCGATAACGTGCTTTGATAATGTATGCTCAGGGCATTCAACTGACGGAAGTTGATAGTAAGAAACGTTGAGATGCTTCCATTTCAACTCGGTGCTACTCGCTTGAGGAGCATACGGGAGAACCCGAATCATCTCTTTTTCTCGAATTGGGTTAATCACCAAAGCTGAATTTTTTCCCATTAGAGTTCTCCTAAAGATAAGTCACGATCTCGATTGACGGAGTTGGTAGAATATGAATAGGTTCATATTTCGGTATGATGTCAAATATTATACCTGCTTGGTTATTCTTGTGTTGCCTATGACTTATTGATTTGAATCATTTATTCTAACATAATTTATGTATTACTCAGACGAAATTACTGCTTTAATGCTCCAACATCATCAGTCTTTATCTGAAAAAGACCAAAGAAGATATGCAGCGATAGAAGCCGTAAAACTTGGTCGTGGTGGAATCATTTACATAGCCCGAGTTTTGGGAGTAGATAGGAATACAATAGCCAAGG
>NZ_JAEQDD010000006.1:0-83194 GCF_020737885.1 Microcoleus sp. PH2017_34_RAT_O_A
TATGAATGATTTTTTAACCACAGAGGCCGCAGAGGGCGCAGAGTTAGAGAGGAGAGGGTATGTTACGGATTTGGTTTGAGCGAATGTGCGGTCGATCGCTTATACTAGAATATCTGGTTGTGTGCCCTTCAAGGACGAAACAGGACTGAAGTCCTCACTACAAACTTAATTATGATTATTTAATCGGACTTGATATCAACTCTCAGTTAACCGCTAACTACTAACAACTAAGTACAAAAAACGTTTCTGAACAATGGAAGCAAAATCCTACAAAGACACCGTAAATTTGCCCAAAACCAAGTTTGATATGCGCGCCAACGCCGTCAAACGTGAACCAGAATTGCAACAATTTTGGGCAGATCAAGAAATATACGATCGCCTTTCGCACAATAACCCAGGGGATTTGTTCGTCCTCCACGACGGCCCGCCCTACGCTAACGGACAACTCCACATCGGCCACGCCCTCAACAAAATTCTCAAGGATTTTATCAACCGCTACCAAATGCTGCGCGGTAAAAAAGTCCGCTATGTACCCGGTTGGGATTGTCACGGATTGCCGATCGAACTTAAGGTATTGCAAAACATGAAGTCGGACGATCGGCTAAATCTTACTCCGATCGATCTCCGCCGCAAAGCCTCCGCCTTCGCCCAGGAAACAATGGCGCAGCAGCGCACATCCTTTCAGCGCTACGGCGTTTGGGGCGACTGGGAACACCCGTATTTAACCCTGAAACCCGAATACGAAGCGGCTCAAATCGGCGTTTTCGGTCAAATGGTGCTCAAAGGCTACATCTTCCGCGGCTTCAAACCCGTGCACTGGAGTCCGAGCTCGAAAACAGCCCTCGCTGAAGCTGAATTAGAATATCCCGAAGGCCACGTCTCGCGCAGCATCTACGTCGGCTTTCACGTGAGAAAATTGTCAAAATCCCTGCAAACGAAGCTCAAGCGCTATATGCCGAGCCTCTGGGCGGCGATTTGGACGACTACCCCCTGGACGATTCCGGCTAACTTGGCGATCGCAGTTAATCCCGAACTGATGTATGCAGTGGTGGAACCGCCGGCAAATTCCCACATTGCACAACAATTTATGTTAGTTGCTGTCGATGCGGTCGATCGACTGTCGGCAACTTTGAATACTGAATTAAAAATCCTGGCTACCTTCCCAGGTAAAGATTTAGAAGGTTCCACCTACAAACACCCGTTGTTCGATCGCGAAAGCCCGATCGTTGCCGGTGGCGATTACATTACCGCGGACTCAGGAACCGGATTGGTGCACACTGCACCCGGCCACGGACAAGAAGATTTTATCGTCGGGAAACGCTGCGGTTTGCCAGTTTTAACCCCCGTTGATGAAAACGGAAATTTCACCGCCGAAGCAGGACAGTTTGCAGGTTTAAATGTCCTCGGAAACGGCAATGCCGCAGTCATTGATGCCCTTGCGGAAGCAAATTGTTTGATTAAAGAGGAAGCTTATCCTCACTCGTATCCTTACGATTGGCGGACTAAAAAGCCGACGATTTTTCGGGCGACTGAACAGTGGTTTGCATCCGTTGAAGGGTTCCGCGATGAAGCGTTAAAGGCAATTTCCGGTGTGAATTGGATTCCCGCCCAAGGGGAAAATCGGATCACGGCTATGGTTAGCGATCGATCGGATTGGTGTATTTCTCGCCAGCGGACTTGGGGCGTGCCGATTCCCGTGTTTTACGACGAAGAAACCAACGAACCTCTGTTAAATGAAGAGACGATCTCGCACGTGCAAGCTATTTTTGCCGAGATCGGTTCCGATGCTTGGTGGGAAATGTCGATCGCCGAATTGCTACCGGAATCATACCGCAATGACGGCCGCACTTACCGCAAGGGCACAGACACGATGGATGTGTGGTTTGACTCGGGTTCTTCCTGGGCGGCTGTGGCGAAAGGGCGATCGGAATTAAACTATCCTGCTGATATCTATTTGGAAGGTTCAGACCAACACCGCGGCTGGTTTCAATCGAGCTTACTTACCAGTGTAGCAACTAACGGCGTCGCTCCCTACAAAACAGTTTTGACTCACGGTTTTGTCCTAGATGAAAAAGGCCGGAAGATGAGCAAATCTGAAGGCAATGTCGTCGATCCGGCGTTAGTAATTAAGGAATATGGCGCCGATGTTTTGCGGCTGTGGGTGTCTTCGGTAGACTACTCCGCCGACGTGCCTTTAGGCAAAAACATTCTCAAACAGCAATCGGATGTTTACCGCAAGATTCGGAATACAGCGAAGTTTTTGCTGGGGAATTTGCACGACTTCGATCCGGCAAAAGATGCCGTTGCTTTTGAGGATTTGCCGGAACTCGATCGCTATATGCTGCACAGAATGGGTGAAGTGTTTGCGGAAGTTCAAGAAGCTTTTGAAAGTTTCCAATTTTCCCGATTCTTCCAAACAGTGCAGAATTTCTGTACCGTGGATTTGTCTAATTTCTACTTGGATGTTGCCAAGGATCGACTGTACATCAGTTCGACAGATGCGCGCCGCCGCCGCAGTTGTCAGACGGTAATTGCGATCGCAGTCGAAAATTTAGCACGGGCGATCGCACCTGTGTTGTGTCACATGGCTGAGGATATTTGGCAGTACATTCCTTATCAAACACCGTACAAGTCAGTATTTGAGGCTGGTTGGGTGCAACTCGATGCTAAATGGCACAATCCAGAATTGGCGACTCGCTGGCAGTATTTGCGACAAATACGCGGCGAAGTTAACAAGGTTTTGGAACAGGCGAGGACTGAAAAGGCGATCGGTTCTTCTTTGGAAGCTAAGGTTTTATTGTACGTTCCCGATGTCGCAAAAAGAGCGCAATTGCAAGCTTTGAATCCCAGCAGCGAAGGATTGATGGATTATGTGCGATCGCAAAATGCAGCCATCCAACTAGCAGAAGACGAGAAAGCCAAAGCAGTACAAGACAAACAAGAATCACAAGCAGCAAGTGTTGCCAAAGTCTTGACAGAAAAGACAGTTCATGTTGAGGAAGAAACTGTCGCCAAGGGCGATGCAGCTTCTGAGATTGTAGAATATTCTGCCCCAGAAGCATCTGCTTTAGATTTGCAGGAAATGTTAGATAAAAGCGCCCAGTTTGTGGCGGATTTGCCTAACTATGCCGGCAACTTTTTCACAGAATACCAAACATTGCTGGTAACACTTGGGCTGTTAGCTTCTGTGGTGATAACGGGTAGAGTCACCCTGGCGGTTTTGGATACAATGAATCAGATTCCGCTGCTGGGCGGCTTGTTTGAAGTCATCGGTATCTTGTTTACAATCTGGTTTGCTTTCCGTCACTTGCTGTTTGCAGAAAGCCGCCAAGAAATGGCACAAACAATTGATTCGCTGACAGCAGATGTGCTTGGAAAGTCAACGGCGCTGGTACTGGTAGAAACACAGGAGATTGTGCTTTCACTTCCAGTAGAGACAGCCCTTGTACCAGTACAGGCGATCGCACAAACAGCCCCAGTCGAACAAGTGTTTGCAGAAACACCCGAAATCCCGACAGCAGAATTAAGTGCGATCGCGCCCAAAGCAGAAATTCCTGCGGAAATAGCTGTACACCACCATTCTGCAAGTGGTAGCAACGGTGTAGACGAACTGCGCTACTTGTTCATTACTTCGGAAGTGGAACTGATAGAATCGAATGCAGTGATGCAGGAATTGCCGTACAGTTACCAGTCTCCAGAGTTGGCGATTGGTGTAGTTAAAGCAGACGGCCAAAAGTGCGATCGATGCTGGAACTACTCTACTCATGTCGGAGAGTCGATCGAACATCCGGTAATTTGCGAACGTTGCGTCTCAGCAGTTGACGGCAAATTCTAACCCTCGCCTCCAACCCCTCTGAGCTCGGGTTTCGTTTGTGCAGACGCGGTTTCAACCGCCGTCTCCAACTCTTGTGGGATGGGCTTCTCCAACTCTTGTGGGATGGGCTTCTAGCCCGTCCCAAATATACAATTCAAATTGTGTATAAAAAATCAAAAACCTCTTGTGGGATGGGCTTCTAGCCCGTCCCAAATCCACAATTTAAATGCGAAAAACCCTAACAATATTGAGTCTTAAAGATTCATTTATGATTATCGTCATCGCCTTCTGTAACTCTACATTTCCTCCATAAATTCAAACAGAGAATTACAGCAAAAGGCACGAAAAATACAACTGCTGGAACTATCCAAAAAGCACCACCGCCAATCAGACTATCGCCATCTGGCGTGATACAGCTAGAATTAGCCGCCTCGATACAGTCCCGCCATTTCCAGTACCGCACATAAAACAGATAAAAGAAAAAAGAAGAGCAAAACAGACAGACACTCATTATAATATAAGACATCTGATTACAAAAACAAGAGTTAATTGAAGAACTTTTCTATTTCTTATTAAAAAAACGGCAGACAAATTCACCAGGATTGTTTTGTCCAAACGCCAAAACAGTGCCATCTTGCTTAACTGTACTGTGGCTGCGGCAATTGTAGACTTCCAGAGGCTGCTTGACTCCATCAACACTCAGAATTACCCTGTATTCCCAGTAGTTTTTCGCACTGCGCTTGATATCGACAATGCAAATCTCGCGCCCTTGATAGTTGCGGCATACAGAAGCCTCAGCCGGAAGGGCGGCGCAGAAAAAACAGATTAATAGCAACAAGTAGCAAACATATTTCATGATTCGCGATCTATTCTACTGCATAACCAGTAAACTTTCGCATAAACGGCGGCTGAAATCCCCACACAATGTCCTCCTTGGGAACTCCGGCTATGACTAAATCTTCAGCAATATCATCTTCAGTCGCATTCCATTGCAGCCAAATTTTCCCGCCCTTGATATCAATGTGAATGCTACAGTGATGCACTCTAGTCTGTTTGTCCCAGCCCACATAGAAGATTTGGTAATGATCTCGTTCTGTATCAAGAATTGTCTCGACTTCAATATCTCCGTGGGCAGGTTTGCGGTTGCCGTACTCCATTAACATTTGCTGTACAATTTGCCGATATTTGATTAGTTTTTCCATTTAACAATTACCTCAATTGCTGTATCATAAACTATCATTTTTAGCTGATTTTCCTCCACTCTTGCTTTCGGAAAATCTAGTTGAAAGAATTATTCGTAAGTTATTAATGGCACAGCCAAGTACAAAATGCGATCGGGTTCTTTTTCTTTCAGTGCAGCTCGGTAATTAATGAACTGCCCCAAAGCTCTGTGGAATTCGGAGATTGCCGACGATTTTGTCAAAAAGCTTTTAACTTCAACGGCAATTTTTTCGCCTTGCCTTTCTGCTGCAATCAGCCTTTCTGCTCCCAGATCGATCGACATATTGACACCGCCCACACTAATCGGAAACGGATCGTGGGTAATATGCCAGCCTTCTTTTTGCAAAGCTGTTTTGACAACTTCATGAAAAACATCTCTGGCAGACATAATCAATTGATAAATAACTTACTTATTACTATCATACCTCTTAACCGCTAAATACAACAGTAGCTGTAGGGTGCGTCGCTACCTTGAATCCCAAAAAAAGAGCGACAATCTCAGAGCGACGCACCTTACTTACTCGAAAATTGTGTATACCACATATACATGGAATATGCTGTAATTTAGCGTGCTGGCGGTAGCTTGATTTCGATACCCACTTTTTGGCCTAAATCGATCGCACTACTAGCAAAATCAGTCATCCCTGCGATCGGAATTGCGATCGCAGTACCGGCCGCAATCATCGCAGTCAAGCTCTTCTTTAACCTGGCTTTATTCCATTGGCTTTCCGGTTTCTTGATTTCCGCTTCGACATCTTCAATATCGATAATTATCCCATCGCGGATGTCTTCGGGAAACTGAGCGGCGGTTTCACGCATCGATGAAATCAGTTTCAAAAGTTCGGCTGTATTGGCGTTATTATTTTGCACTGATTGATTGCCGCCAACTTCGGCACTGTTTGACGAACCGCCGATATTGCCGGAGAAGTTAGCACCTTGAAAAGCACCTTGAAAGTGGTTGATTTCAGAAGAATTTTGAGTCATTTTTGCTTCGGCTTTATTAATAATAGGTCTACTAACAGCTAGTTTAGCGATATCTATAAGGTCGTCATATTCTCTGCCGTATTTGTCATCGCCCCTTTGCCTTCTGCGCCGAAGTTCGATCGACTCATAGCCATCCAACAAAGGCCGCAAATCCAGTTTAAGTTTAAGTTTCCCCACCCGAACCTTAGTCTCGCCCATCTCCTCCAATCCTAGCAACTCCTCGTAATCCAGCGGATCGGCATCTGGATAACCGGGAACCGGCACCCATTGACTGATTTCCAGATTGGCAAAAGAATTGTGGATTTTGCTAAACGTATCCCGAATCATACTCAGAAAAGAACGCCGCGTCGATTCCCGCCCGCTAACGGCGATCGAGATTTTCTCATCTTCCGGGTCAGACTTAATTCGGGCGATATTGTACACTTCAGCGCCTTCGGTGTACTCCAGCATTACCCCCGTGCGCCAGTGGGTGCAGTTGTGGATTTTCTCGTGCATCAGGACGATGAAACGCGACAGGATGCTGTCGGGGAGGATGCGGTAGTGATATTGAAATTCCAGGGTTTCGCCTTGGAGTTCGGTGTTTTCCGGTTCTTCTTTCGGCAAAATGCCGGGGATGAGGAAAGTCCGTGGGGTGCAATGGCTGAGGGGGAAGCAGAGTTGAAATTCGCCCATCAACTCGGTGAGGCAGTTGTAACGGTGGCTGGGATATTTAGTTGAGTCCAGGATGCGGCTGAGGTCGGCGTAGGTGAGAATGCCTTTGGTTTTGACTTTGAGTGCGTCGTCGCTGAGGAGGGCATAGATGCCTTCTGTCACCCAGTGGGGATTGAGGATGTTGGTGGATTGCAGGATGGGGTGTTCGCGGAAGTTGAGGACAATGCCCAGGTTGTGCAGCAGTCCGATTAGTTGGGTTTGGTCGGTTTCTGCGAGGATGTTTTCTGTGGCGCAGATGGTGGCGTATTCGCTGATGCTGATGAAGTCTTTGTCGAGGTTTTCCAGACGCTGTTTGACTTGGAACCAGCTTAGCGGCAAAAGATCGTAGACTTCCTTGAGTTCGGAGATTTCGGTGTGGATGGCGCTGCGGAGTTCGTCGATTCCCGTGCCGCTTTGGCAGGAGGTTTCGATAATCGCTTTGATGTTGGGATATTTGTCCCGCAAGGCTTTGCGGTTGAGATCCAGGGGTTGTTCGTCGGATTTGTTGCCGACGAGGATGACGGGGGATGCGTCGCCGAAGCTTTCGATCAGTTTCAGCCAGTATTCGAGGCGGTTTTCGTCTTCGCTGGTGCGGCAGTTGGAGACGAGGAGGTAGAGGCTGCGTTTGGTGAGGAAAAATTGGTGGGTGGCGTGGTAGATTTCTTGTCCGCCGAAGTCCCAGACATTGAGTTTGACCGGTTTGGTGTTGACTGTAATTTGCAAGTTTGTGATGTTGAGTCCGTCGGTTTGGGGCTGGTTGGGGTTGTATTGGTTGTGGGTGAGGCGGTTGATCAGGGAGGTTTTGCCGACGCTTCCTTGGCCGACGAGGAGGACTTTGGCTTCGTTGAGGGGGAGGACTTCGCCGCTGCGGAGTTGGCGCAGGTAGTTGAATATGGCGGCGGGAGTACCGGGGTCTTCGTTCAGGTTGTCGGGCCCTAGGACTTCTGGAGAAATGGGCAGGGGATTGCGACGGAGGTCGAGTGTTTCAAGTTTTGGGAGGGTTTCTAAGCATTCGGGAATCTTTTCAATCTGATTGTTAGCGAGGTAAAGCTCTGTCAAATTCGACAGTTTGCCGAGAGCTTCGGGAATTTCCGCTATCTGATTGTTCCAGAGGTAAAGCCGTGTCAAATTCGACAGTTTGCCGAGAGCTTCGGGAATTTCTGCTATCTGATTGTAACTGAGGTAAAGCCCAGTCAAATTCGACAGTTTGCCGAGAACTTCGGGAATTTCTGCTATCTGATTGTTACCGATATCAAGCCCAGTCAAATTCGACAGTTTGCCGAGAACTTCGGGAATTTCTGCTATCTGATTGCTATTGAGGTAAAGCCGTGTCAAATTCGATAGTTTGCCGAGAACTTCGGGAATTTCTGCTATTTGATTGCTATTGAGGTAAAGCCATGCCAAATTCGATAGTTTGCCGAGAACTTCGGGAATTTCTGCTATCTGATTGTTACCGATATCAAGCCCAGTCAAATTCGACAGTTTGCCGAGAGCTTGGGGAATTTCTGCTATCTGATTGAAACCTAAGTCAAGGTATTCAATATTAGCAAGTTGAGCGATCGCATCTGGGATGTGTGTTATCTGATTTCCTCTGAGCTTAAGCTGCATCAGACTGGACATTTGGGTGAGTGCTTCAGGGATTTGTTTTATCTGATTGCTAAACAGGTCAAGATATGTCAGGTTAGACAGTTTGCTGATCGCATCCGGGATTTCTGCAATCTGATTGCCAACGAGGTGAAGCTGTCTCAGTTTGGACAGTTTTCCGAATGTTTCGCAAAGATTTACTAACACTTCTAGGATGTCTTCAATCTGATTGAAACTGAGGTCAAGCTTTGTCAAATTGGGTAATTTGCCGATCGCATCTGGAATTTCTGTTAAACCAATGCTGGTTAAATTCAAACTCTCTAATTGCTTCATTTCCAGCAGCAATTCTGGTATCGTTCCGAATGGATTGCAGCTAAGGTCAATCGATCGCAAATTTTCCAGCGATCGCAATTCCTCTGGTAGTGAGGTCAATTTATTGGTAATCGGCTGCGGAGTCCATTTACCATCAACTCCTCTCCATCTATTTACCTTCCCCAACACCAACGTCTCAAGCTGCGTGCACTTGCCAATCTCCGGCGGCAATTCCTCCAACCCCAACCCCGCCAAATCCAATTCTGTCTGGCCCTCATCAGCCGCTTTGTCGATTAACTGCAACAAGTGCGATCGCGTCATATCCTTTGTCTCCCCGTAGTCTTCATTTGATTGTGACAGGATTTTTTGGTTGGTGGGGAAAGAATCAACCACACGGCCCGAAAGAGGAGACGGCAGTGCCGTTTCCCTACCCGAAAATTATCGTAGGGAAACGGCATTGCCGTGTCCTGCTTGGCCTACGCATCACCACCCGTAGAAACCGGGTTTTTTCCCCATGTCTCTGGCTGTCACCAACAATTCTCGTAAAAACCCGGTTTCTGGCCACCCGCGACAATCTAAGAAACCGGGTTTTTTTGAGTTTCTGCGCTGTCACCAACAATTTTCGTAAAAACCCGGTTTCTGGCCACCCGCGCAAAATCTAAGTCCTCTTTATGTTAATGGGAGATGGACAATCCGATCTTGGTATTCGTTATCGAATGAACCATCAGCAATCAAAATTAATTCCTCAATATTTTGCCCAATACTTAAATCTGAGTTGAGAATGAAAATCCCTGGAATATGTCTGCCTTCAGCCATATGATCTGTTAGATGAACGGGCATTGACTTGCGGTTGTTCGTCACTAAAATAAAACGATTATCCTCACACCAAATCAAAATATCTGGATCGAGCGTACTTTTCGGAGGTGTACCAATGTCGCCCACTGCCCAAACTACTAAATCCGGGCGTTTCCGGCGAAGCTATGTCGCATAAATTGGCGTAACATTCTCATCCATCAAATATTTAAGCGCCATTTCTCAAGCACCCTGGATCGCAGTTTGCCTTTCCCGTTCAGCTTTCAATTTTCGCAATCTTTCCGCAGCCGGATGGGGATTTGCTGCTTGCATTTTTCGCTGCTGATGCGACCATTCTAACCAATCTTGTATGTATCGACTTACTGATTCCTTGTTAAGCAAATAATACAAAATAGTTGTGTAAACTTCTGCTAAAGTTAGAGAGGGATAGAGTTGCTGAATTTCTTCGGCGGTGCGTTCCCGATACAAATACTCATACAGCACCGTCTCAATCCCGATGCGATGTCCTTTAATCCGAATATCATCCGCTGCTAAGAAATCAAAATACTCATTCAGTCCCATATCTAAAATCCCTCTTTTAGCTATCTACTATTCTACTATTCGGTTTGATGAGAAACTATAATGCGATCGATTTCTGCGCGGTGGCGATCGCTCCAACCATCATATCAAATTTCCCCTAGAATCGGATTTCCCCGCAAATCGAGTTTTTCTAGATTCTCCATGCTGTCGATCGCCCTTGGGATTGCTGTAATCTGATTATCATTCAGGTAAAGCTGTCTCAGATTCGGCATTTGGGCGAGATTCTCAGGAATTTCTGTAATCTGATTGCTGCTGAGGTAAAGCTGTGACAGATTCGAGAGTTGGGCGAGATCCTCTGGAATTGCTGTAATCTGATTGTATCGGAGGTAAAGCTCTGTCAAATGCGACAATTGGGCTAGATCCTCTGGGATTACTGCAATCTGATTTTTACTGAGATTGAGCTGTGTCAAATTCGCTAATTTTCCTAGCGCCCCTGGGATGGCTGCAATCTGATTGTGCGTGAGGTAAAGCTTTGTCAAATTCGACAATTGGGCGAGAGAGTCGGGGATTTCGGTAATCTGATTATTATACAGGTCGAGGTCTGTCAGATTCGACAATTGGGCGAGAGAGTCGGGGATTTCGGTAATCTGATTGTAACTGAGATCGAGCAGTTTCAGCTTTGACAGTTTTCCGAGTGATTCTGGGATGACAGCAATCCGATTATTATAGAGGTCAAGGTCTGTCAGATTGGATAGTTGGGCGATAAAATCTGGGATAGCTGCAATCTGATTGTAACTTAAGTCAAGCACTGACAGATGAGAGAGTTGGCAGAGAATTTCTGGGATTTCTGTTAAGCCAATACCGCTTAAATCTAAACTTTCAAGTTGCGTACAGTTGGCAATCTCCGGTGGCAATTCCTGCAACTCTAATCCCGACAAATCAAGTTTTGTAATTTTTTTATCAGTAGCTAGATTAATTCGTCGTAGTGCTTCATCGCGCGTCATATCCTGAGTCTCCGCGTGTGTTTCCCCGCCATCTTGTTTCTATTCAGGCAGGAATTTGGAAGATCCGGAAAAATTGGCAAATTGAGATGAGCAACCGGGTTTCTATTATAAATAAACGTCCGCAATTGTCATTACGAGGCACGAAGCAATCGCCAAGACTAAGATTGCTTCGTTCGTCGCAATGACATATATCAGTTGTTTACGCAGGGAGCGAGAAACCGGGTTTTTATTAATCTTTGGTTAGGTGATGATAAATACGGAAAGAAACCCGGTTTCTGAGGTCTGTGTTACCAAGAGAACTGAAATGATGGTAGGCTTGGCATAGAAACTTGTTTGTTTATGAATCAAATTAAACGTGTTGCCATAGTGGGAGGAACCCACGGAAACGAACTCACAGGAGTATACCTTGTGAAGAAGTTCGATCGCGCGCCAGAGTTAATTGGGCGATCGACTTTTGAAACAATCGCCCTGCTAGCCAACCCCAAAGCCTGCGAAATTGGGAGACGCTACATCGATATCGACCTCAACCGCTGCTTTCGCCAGCAAGATTTAGAAAATCCCCACCTCTCCAGCTACGAAGCCCAGCGGGCGAAAGAGATATACCACATTTTTAGCTCAAAAAACACCGAGCAACAAAGCTTAATCATCGATTTGCACAGCACCACATCGAACATGGGGCTAACATTTATTCTCGCCAGCCAGCATCCCTTTAACCTGCAACTAGCAGCTTATTTAACCTCTATCTATCCGCACCTCAAGTTACTGGCTTCGCCAAGCAATCATCAAGATAGTCCTTTGTTGCGATCGATTTCTGAGTTAGGCGGTACGCTGGAAGTTGGCGCAGTCGCGCAAGGTGTTTTAGATGCGTCTTGGTTTCAGCAAACCGAGCAAGTTATCGGGACAATATTAGATTGCACAGAAGCCTACAATCTAGGCACAATGCCCGTTGTCAATAATTCCCTGACTATTTATCAAAGCATTCGGGCGATCGACTATCCGAGAAACAACTCTGGAGAAATTCAGGCAATGATTCATCCTCAGCTACAATCGAGAGATTATGAAGCATTGAATCCGGGCGATCCGATGTTTTTGACCTTTGAGGGCGAGTCGGTCTTGTATGAAGGTAAATCAATTGTTTATCCAATTTTTATTAACGAGGCGGCTTACTACGAAAAAGGAATTGCCATGTGTTTTACCCAAAAGCAAATTGTGGTTATGTAGCGTACATCAGGGCTGAATTTGGCAACCACTTACTCAATAATTTCCCCCTGACCAAGAATTTCAAAGGTGGTATAGCGGTTGTCAGAAAGATGAGGTACGTTGTTGGGCTTCAGCCCTCTTAGTCGAAGGGTTGTGTGGGCTGCCAGTCATACCTCATCTTTTTGAGAAAGGCTATATAAGCCCCCGGATTTATCCGTGGAATCAATCCCAAATCGAAAATCAAAAATCCTCTCTTCCCCCGGATTTATCCGTGGAATTAATCTAAAATCTAAAATCTAAAATCGATTGACGCACCGTAGCAATTACAATTATTAATTCCATAGAAATTATCGGTTATTTGCATAACTCCCCGCCGGAAATAGCCCTGCCGTTTCCCTACAGATGAAATCCTCTAAGCAATATTGTTCATAATTCGTATTGCCACAAATCTAGGAAACAAAAACACCCGATCGATCGTCGAGATTCCTGAGCAAGTATATTTTGAATGATTAATAGATTTTTCACTACCCACCTCAGCTTTACATCCCACCGGCGAATGATTTTACTATCAAAAAAACAGATTTCTACAATTTTGTTGACCGTGGGGTTGACAACTATTTCTAGCTGTGGTAATAACACGGGAGTTAATGCGCCGATCGCCCAAGCCAACTCGATCGCCCAACGCCTCGTCTCTTCAGCAGTCGCCCAACAGCCCAACAGCCCGAAATTCGGTCAGCCGATCGCCTGTACCCTAGGAAAAGACTGTTTTGTCATGCACTATTTCGATCGCGATCCAAGCCCTGGCGCCGTTGAATTCGGCTGCGGGCGACAAACCTACGACGGGCACGACGGCATAGATTTTGCCATTCCCGACGCCAAAGCAATGGCTAAAGGAGTCCCCGTTGTCGCCTCCGCTGCGGGGAAAGTTTTGCGAGTGCGAGATGGTGTAGTCGATCGGCGTTTGCAAAACCAGACAGACAAAACCAACGTCGCAGGTACAGAATGCGGCAACGGTATGGTAATCGATCACGGCAACGGCTGGGAAGCCCAATATTGCCACCTCCGCCAAAACAGCCTTGTTGTCAAACCGGGAATGCAGGTACAAAAAGGCACTGTTTTGGGCATGGTGGGCAACTCTGGCTTAGCCTCTTTCCCCCACGTACACGTCACTTTTCGGTACCAAGGTAAGCCAGTAGATCCGTTTGTCGGGCCCGATGCCAAATTAGGCTGCAACATTGCCCGCAATCCAATTTGGGACAAGCCGATCGACTATGTTTCTACCGGTTTAATTCGCGCCGGTTTTGCCCCCAAGCCGCCGGATGAGAATACTGTCTGGGCGGGACAATTTTCGGAAACTCAACTACCTGTCAACAGTCCGGTTTTATTGTTTTGGGTGCAGAGTTACGGAGTCCTCAAGGGCGATCGCGAACAATACAAAATCTTTGCACCCGATGGCAAAACAATCGTCAACGACACCAAGGAAATTCCAGCCTCCAACCGCACTTGGTTGCGTTATGTCGGCAAAAAAAACAGCACAAATTCTCCTTTGACTCCCGGAGTGTGGCGCGTAGAATATCGGTTGACGCGGGGCGATCGGGTTTTAGCAGAAGTTAAGCGAGAAGTTGAATTGCGTTAGTGGCTAAGCCTTATAAACTTTAATATCCCTTTATTTCTTAGTCCGCGGAGGCGGACATCGTTTGTGTAGATGCGGTTTCAACCGCCGACTTTTATTTAGATTTAGTTCCCGATCGCACTTTTAAAAGAATGTCATACAGTCAATTCATCAACCTAGAAATGATTGAAACCAACTTTGGCATCACCATTGCTGACAAAGTTGGTATTTTTGCCAATTTACCCAAATCCGAGTATAGCGACCTTCTCAGTCAAACCCTGCAAGAAAATATCTCTTTAGCTTTAGCAATTAATACCGAAAAAGCTCGCTCAGAATTAATTGTTACACCTATTTTAGTAGAACTGAGAAAGCAGTTTAAGTATCAAATTAGCTTGTTTTCAGGAAAAGAGTTTAATGTAGATTTAGAAAAAGGATTGACTGGTTTTTGTGATTTTCTAATTAGTCGTTCTCCAGAACAACTTTTAATTAAAGCCCCGGTTGTCGCCTTAGTAGAAGCTAAAAATGATGATATCCAAGCTGGATTGCCACAATGTATGGCAGAAATGATTGCAGCTCAAATTTTTAATGAAAGACGAAACAATAATATTTCCGAAATATATGGAGTGGTCACAACCGGAACAAACTGGAAATTTTTACGACTTAGCAATCAAATTATGGAAGTGGATTTAAATGATTATTTTATTGATAATATCAGTCAAATTATTGGCATATTAAAATACTTAATAAACGCAGCTAACCTGTGAAACTCAAACTATCTTGAAAGTCATCTGCGTTTATCTGCGTTTATCTGCGGTTTCCCCAATCAAAGATTTATGCCATAAGTCTATAATTTTTGCACGATCGCCAATTCTACCGGACAATGTAGCTGTCATCAGCTTATTGTCCCCGGCTCGATCGCACTGGCGAATGCTTCTGATTTTGACAATTTAGGGCAAATTTTCCCAAGCTTGAGCCACAATCTCACTCAGCCAGCGCCTTTGAGTCAAATCGAGCAGATTGTCGTCCGCCAGTACCTCAGCCTTTAACTCATCCAAAGACTGCGATCGCGATCGGGCAATCTGAACCACACCCACGATCGCAGATGCCACCAATTCTTCATTCAGCGGCTGCTGTCGCAAAGCAATCATTTCTTGAGGATTCGTAGGAATGGGATAATTCATGAAATTGCATACCGAAGAAAGTAGATATTCAGCCACTGCGGGGTTTCCAGCCAATTAGCTAAAAATCTGAGAACAATGTAAACTTATTTAAAACTAAATAAGTATTTGGGAGTATAGCCTACTTTGCTCCCTTGTCAACTCCCCCATCTTTATGAATTTATTGAGAATTGAGACATTAAAATGCAAGAAATTCTTTATTTAGAAGTCCCGACACCCGATACAGCAGCCGTCTGCACTTGGTTGCAACAGGAATTCGATCCCGGAATCGGAGAAAAAATTATTACTCCTGACGGTTTTCGCCTGCTTTCCAACGTAACAGCAGCCGAATTGGTCAAATCTGGATCTCAAAATGCTAATCTAAAACCGACATTCGCCTATAGCAATTCCGAAAACCGCAATTCGCGATCGACAGAACTTTCGACCTTTGTCTGGTCAGTCCAGCGCACAACTTATTTAAAAGTCTTTCGTATCGAAGACGCACCCGCTGGAGAAAGAAAGTTCCTGGAAACTTTGAATCTGGCTGTCAGAAACAAGTTTCCCGAACTATACCCCCAACCCCCCGTTATAGACCTCTCCAAACAGTCAATTTTTGAAGCTCTTGCCCCCTATTACCCCCTTACCGTCAAATACTTCAAAAAAATGCCCAAAGGCGAATACGACCTCCAGCGCGTCTACTGGTGGGAGCAGCGCTGGCGTGAAGGTACTCGCAATCCTCAAGCGCCAAAGCAAGTAGTGTTTTTGAAGAAGGAAGAAGTCCGAGGGAAGTCGGAAGAAGGAAGAGGGAAGAGGGAAGAAGGCACAGTTTCGGTGTCGGATGTTGGGGATAGTTTTAAGGAAGAAGGAAGAGGGGAGAAGAAAGAAGGCACAGTTTCGGTGTCGGATGTTGGGGATACTGTTTACGACTTGATTTATATTGGCGGGGCGTTGGGGGTAATTCACGCCGCAGTCATGGCGAGATTGGGCTACCGAGTGCTGCTGCTGGAAAGAATGCCTTTCGGGCGGATGAATCGCGAGTGGAATATTTCGCGGGATGAAATTCAAAGCTTAATTGATTTGGGTTTGTTTACGGCTGCGGAAATCGAAACTTTGATTGCTAGAGAATACAAAGATGGCTATAACAAGTTTTTTGATGCTAACAATCCAACCGTTGCTCAAGCCCCAATCCTGCACACGCCGAAGGTGCTGAATATAGCTTTAGATGGCGAGAAATTGCTGTATTTGGCGGGAGTTAAGCTAACAGAAGCTGGTGGGGAAATTTGGGACGAAACTGAATTTGTTAGAGCCGATGTTGAAGCAAAAAAAGTAGTGGTTCAAGCCAGCCACTTGCCGACAAAAGCCGATCGCACAACCTCCGCCCGACTGCTCGTGGATGCCATGGGTTCAGCTTCTCCCATCGCTTGGCAATTGAACGGAGGACGGGCGTTTGACAGCGTTTGCCCCACCGTCGGAGCTGCCATTGACGGAGGATTTGAGCCTGGAGTTTGGGATTCTGACTACGGGGATGTTCTCTACAGTCACGGCGACATCTCCCGGGGGCGCCAGCTCATTTGGGAACTGTTTCCCGCTGCTGGTGGAGAACTGACAGTTTATCTATTTCACTACCACCAAGTACATCCCGAAAATCCCGGTTCTTTGCTAGAACTGTACGAGGACTTTTTCGCTATTCTGCCGGAGTACCGTCGCTGCGATATCGACAAATTGGTGTGGAAAAAGCCGACTTTTGGTTATATTCCGGGGCATTTTAGCAGCAACAGCAGCGATCGCGCCGTGGCAGTCGATCGCCTAATTGCGATCGGCGATGCAGCATCTTTGCAATCTCCCTTAGTATTCACCGGTTTCGGCTCCCTCGTCCGCAATCTTTTCCGCTTAACTGACCTTTTGGATACAGCATTAAAACACGATTTATTAAGTGCCAATCACTTAAACCAAATTCGCGCCTACCAGAGCAACGTGTCAGTAACTTGGCTGTTTTCTAAAGGGATGATGGTTCCCACCGGCCGCAGTTTGCCGCCCCAGAGAATTAATTCAATTCTCAATACCTTCTTCGGCATTTTGGCAGGACAAGAACTCACCGTAGCCGAAACTTTTATCAAAGATAGAGTCGATTGGCTAACTTTCAATCGATTGGCGATTGAAGCAGCCGGAAAAAATCCTTCTCTGCTGCTGTGGATTTTAGATTTTGTCACCTTGGGGGATGTTTGGCGCTGGTTGGGGAGTTACTTGACTTTTACTCTGTTGGCTTTAGCTAGTTGGCTGTTCGGATGGCTACCCAGTTTCGCCCGCAAGGTACAGCCTTGGTTGGAACCCAGATATCCGGGTGTTTGGCTGTGGCTGTTGGCTACCAGCTATGCTCTCACCTACGGCATGGGAAAGGGGAAAAAAGAGTTTTCAGTTGATAGCTGAGTGCGAGCGTTTCGCTGACGTTGAACACGCGAGGATCTCGCTGACGTTGAACACGCGAGCGAGACGCTCGCACTGCACTCGGAATAATATTTTTCCGGTCAAAACCCAAACGACGATCTGTCTTTTTGGTAATTGGTAAATTTGAGCAATTACCAATTACCAATTACCAATTACCATAAAGAATTGGTTTAAAGCCGGAACCCTGATCGGGAGAAATTAAAAGAAGACGATTGATTACTCCAATCCTCTTCCTTCTTTTGTCAACTATCAACTGTCAACTGTCAACTGTCAACTGTCAACTGTCAACTTGCGTTTGCTATCGAAAACTCGGCAATTCAATTTCAGCCAGCGATCGACGTTTTTTAGAAGCCCGCAACGGATTGGAAATCAAGGTCAGCCACTCGGGTTGTCCGGCTGCTGTAGGTTTGACCGCACTCGATCGCACTTCCTGAAGGCCAAAGGTTTCCACTGAATTCAAAATTTGAACCGCCTTAGCCAATTCTTGGCTGCCTAAGGTGGGCGCAGCAGTTTCTGGTTCAGGTTCAGGCTCAGCCGCCGGCAGTTGAGGTTCCGCAACCCCAAGGGGCGAGTTTGTTGCTGGCTCAAACGGCTGGTAGGTTTCCGTCTCCTGCAATTGAATGCCGGATGCTTGGGCTAATTTGTTAAGTTCCATATTTGCGATCGATTCAGGGTCGATCGCATATTCAGCAAGCGCTGCCTCTAGATGCTCTTCGGGATCTGACCAAGCTTGGACAGGGGCAGCGTTGAAGGCTGGTGGCAGGGGACTCTGAGAGCTTCTGACTGCCGCTAGCAAGGATTCTAATTGCTTGTGGGCGCTATCTTCCGCCTCGTCAGGTGGCTCAATAATTGGAGATTTCTGTGGCCTTTCCAGACTTTTTTCCAAAGCAGCTTTAAATTGCAGAGTGTGGCGCTGCTGGCGGTGCAAGCGCGATCGCAATTCCCTGCAAACATTTTCGGTAGCTACTAGCTGGTGAAACTGTTCGTTGTAGCGCTGCACAGTAGACGCACATTCTCGCTCCACAATCGCTAACCTGGTTTGGCTGGTTGTCAACTGACTGCTTAAACTTTCCACTAAAATTTCTTGACCTTGCAGAGTTTGATGGGAAACTTCCACTTTCCCAAACAGTCGCGTCAATTGTTCTTGAATGCTTTCTAGTTCAGCAGTCCGCTGTTCTAGTAACGTTTCGCGATTCTCCAATTTGTTGTGGGACTCTTCGAGGGCTGTTTCTAGCTGAGCGATTCGCTGCAAAAGGTCGCGGTTGCATTCGTGCAGCGCTTGCATGAGGGTAACTGGTGTCGATCCTTTGTTCTTAGCCTGTTCGGCATTCCCAAGCAGATTTTTGAGATTGTCTGAAATCACGGGCGATCCCACCTCTGGCGGCTGTGTCTGAGATGGCAAATTGTTCGGGGAGGGTGTTGTGGGAATTGCATCTACGCTGATCGCGTTGGGAAAATCTAGTGTTTGCCAGTCTTCTTCTGGCTGTTGGGGCACCGTTGCGGGAGTATCTGTCGGACGGGGGGCGATCGGCTCAAAACCCCCAGCAGCAGCAAAATTTGACTGCAATCCTTCGTTCTCGGATCGAACAGCAGGGTGGGGTTGGTGCTGACTGGCTCGAAGATCAGCTTCTGACATGGCTTTTTATCCCAATAGTCACAGGGTCTCAGATACAGTCTATCCTTATAGATTATCTAAAAGAAAGCCCCTAGTTATTGGTTATTGGTTATTGGTTATTGGTTATTGGTTATTGGGCAAGCAGGGCAAGCAGGGCAAGCAGGGCATTGGTCACAAGCAAAATTCTCCGATTGGGGACTCCGACATTCGGGCATTCCGAGATTTCCTGCGATCGGCTAAACTTTAACAACTGCAAAATGTTTGTCAACAATTGCTGGAACTTCTGCCGGTTTGATGCGACTGTAGCGAGTTTTGTCCGGCATCACCACTATATTTGGCCCTGCTTTGCACTGTTTGAGACATCCGGTTCCCTGAACAGTAACTTGCCCTTCTAAACCCCGCGCATTCAAAGCATTTTCTAAAGCTTTACAGACTGCTGCGCCGCCCCGCTTCTGGCAGTCGGATTTTTGACACACTAATATTTTGGTTTGAGTTTTTGCCGCAGCTTTGACAGTTTGAGCTGCTGTGGGAGTGGTGACTTCGGTTTTGCCGATCGCGCCAACGGATGTCAGTACCCCAGCAGGTACGCTGGTAGAGTCGAGGTGTTCGGGCGATCGATCGTTGTGGCCCCGAGCCAGAGTGAGGCTGTGAGCTTTCAGTTTTATTTTACCGTTTTTCAAATTGAGTTCTTTCTCACCTGCAACTTGAACTCTCAACCCAGGAGTCAAAACAGGCGCTAAAAATGACCGCAATTCCTTGGAAAGTTTAACAAGGTATTCTACTTTGCGATCGCTGCTAATACGCAAATATTTAAGTTTATAACCATCTTCAATAATCAGGCTGAGGATTTCTCCCTCTAGGCTGAATTCAGAAACTTGCTTGCCAGACTTATACATTGTCATAACTCCTGGGTTGACTGTTCGGTGAAAATTATCAAACTTGACAAGAAAACGTCGCCAGTGAAGGTATTTATGCGTTGAATCGCATCATTATTTTTACTTCTTCCGTCTTCCTTCTTCCGTCTTCCGTCTTCCTTCTTCCTTCTTCCTTCTTCCTTCTTCCTTCTTCCTTCTTCCTTCGGGCTTTATCCGATTTGCCAGCAGCACTCCAGCAACTGAACCAGTTCGCGCCGAGGGGCACTAACTTGCCTCAACACGCTCATTAGCTGAGCAGCTTGTCTGACAGTGTTGACTTTTGCCCGCAAAGGTTGGTCAACCGCACACCAGCAGGGGATTTCGAGTTCTTGCAAGCGTTTGTAAACTTGCCACCTGTCTAGCCAACTAACTTGCACAATCTCACAAACTTCTAACTCTCGATCGGCTGGATTCATCTTGTGACAACAATAATAATTTGCATTAATTTTTACCCGGACTGATAGCGAGCAGAAGTTAAAAGCCAGATTTCAGAAGAGAATCAAGGATTGTCAAAAGCCCTTTCTGAAAAATTTAGCCTTTTGCCTGCTGCTTTCTGCCTTCGGAGGATTCGCCCCACTTTCAGGAAGCACTCAGAACGAGCATCTTTTTCCAGCATAACGCAACTGCTAATAATTCTCAATAGGTTTACAAAAAATTTTTCCTACTCTACAAAATCTTCCACTATCGAGGCAGACCCTGCTTGACGGGCAGATCTGGGATGCTAGACTAACTCTATTGGCAACAATCACTGCCTATTGAAAGGAGAACACACATGGCCCAGACTCAGAGTGCATTGAGACCGTTTGGCCACATAGCCGAAAACCCTGTTCTACTGGAACATTCAGTCACAGCACCGATTTGTGAAGGGATGAACGCGCTGCTGGCCAGTTTTCAGGCTCTATACCTGCAATATCAAAAACATCATTTTGTCGTGGAAGGAGCAGAATTTTACTCCTTGCACAAATTCTTTGAAGAAAGCTACGGAGAAGCTCAAGATAGCGTCCACGAATTGGGCGAACGGTTGAACGGATTGGGCGGCATACCCGTAGCTAGCTTTAGCAAGTTAGCCGAGATGTGCTGTTTCGCTCCGGAAGCCGACGGCGTGTATTCGTGCCGCCAAATGCTGGAACAGGATTTGACTGCCGAACAAGCTATAATCGGTTTGTTGCGCCGTCAAGCAGGACAAGCAGAAAGTTTGGGCGATCGAGCTACGCGCTACCTCTACGAAAAAATCCTGCTAAAAACAGAAGAGCGAGCTTACCACATTTCCCACTTCCTCGCCCCCGACACCTTAGTGCAATTGAACTTGAACTAACCCAAAAAAAGGACTGTCCCTAAATCGGAAAAAAGCTTAAAATCCCCTCCCAATTCAAAATTTGGAGGGGATTTCCGATTGAGCAGCTTATCTGTAGGGATACAGCACTGCTCATTGCTGTCAACTGAAGCCTGAAAGCCTTGATAAATCTCGCTCATCCCCGAGTCTCGATCCCCCTAAATCCCCCTTAAGAAGGGGGACTTTGAGAATATTCCTGTCCCCTCATCGCAGCGGAACTTTCAGAATACTCATGTCCCCCCCTTCTTAAGGGGGGCTAGGGGGGATCTCCGGATTATTATACAAAGTGTGATAACTCGCCAGAGATTAAGGCGCCAAAGCACTACCGCGCAACAAGCTACCAATGGTTTTCGCAGTAATCTTCATCTGAATCAAGGGATTAGCCGGTACTACAGTCTTATACAAGTAGCTATCGAATGTGAGTTTCTGCACATCGCGATCGGCACACATTTCCACAAAAGCTTCGCGAGTAGCATCGGAACGGTAGAACACGCGCTGCAAAATGTCAAGCACTTTGTAGGTAATACCGTAAGCCTTATCCCAGCGCTTCAGATACAGCTTAATTTCTTGTTCAGTCGGAATCCGCGCGCCCTTATTGGAAATTTCCACAATAGTTTCAGCGCACATCCGGCCAGACTTAGCGGCAAAATAGATACCTTCGCCCGAAGACTTGGTAACATAACCAGCAGCGTCGCCTACGAGAGCAACTCGGCCGACAACCCGGCGGGGACGCGGATGTTCTGGGATGGGGTGAGCTTCCACTTTAATGATCTCACCGCCCATGAGTTTTTTGGCAGCGCGGGCGCGGACTCCGGCTTGCAGCTTTTTGATATCAGCTTGATTGACTTTCATCGTGCCGGTACCGACGGCTACGTGGTCGTATTTGGGGAACACCCAGGCGTAGAAGTCGGTGGAAACGTCGTCGCCGACGTACATTTCGGCTAGACCTTCGTAGTAAGCCATTTTATCTTCTGGGAGGCGGATGCGCTCTTGGAAGGCGATCGCATAATTGTAGTCACCAGCATCAATCGCCTTAGCTACGCGGGAGTTAGCGCCGTCAGCCCCAATTACCAAATCGACTTTCAGGGTTTTCTGAGTTCCCACAGCGGTGCCGTTGGAGTGGTCGGCGTAGTGGAGAATGTAGGGGTCGGTGTTGTTGCCTGGAATTTCTAAGGTGTGAACAGTACCGTTAATCAGTTTGGCACCTAAGGAAGCAGCCCGATCGCGCAAAAAGCCATCGAGGACTTCGCGGCGGCACATACCGATGTATTCGTGTTCGTTTTCGATGTTGATATCCACCTCTACATTGGAGGGGGAAATCATTTTCATTTTTCTGACTTGGCGATCGATAATACTTTGTGGCAAGTCAAATTCTTCAACCATGCACAGAGGAATTGCCCCACCGCAGGGTTTAGCGTTGTCTAATTTGCGTTCAAATAAATAAGTTTCGATGCCTGCTTTTACCAATGTTTCGGCGGCGCAAGAACCCGCTGGCCCCGATCCAACAACTGCAACCCGTAGTGTCAAAGCTTTTCTCCCAATTTTTTCTATAAGTCTTTACCAGTCAGATGTGATGGTATCACGGAGTTTCTCTGCTGTGGGGTGAGAATGGGAGATTTAAATGAAATGCAACAGAGCTTAACAATTGGATACAAAAATGGGGTTTTTGATGCTGGTTTCTATGGAAAATCTTAAATTTTTTATGGTAGATGAATGCGGATGGACGCTAATGTGCGATCGAATGTTTAGCGGTATTTTTAAGAACAGGCTTTTCGGCTTGTTCCACAAGAGATAAATTAACTGGTTCCCAGGCTGGAGCCTGGGAAGCGAGATCTAGAGGCTCTGCCTCGTCAGTGTGTAAAATGGAGGCTCTGCCTCCGGATCTACGTTACCAGGCTCCAGCCTGGTAACGAGTAGAACGAGTTGACAATGAATTTTCTTGTGGGGTGGGCTTCTAGCCCGCCCGATCGAACTCCATGCAATTACGTTACATTTAAGTTAAGTAAAGCTCCTATATAAAATTTCAAATTGCTATGCTAGGTAATTTTCAACAAAGCCAACTGCGGATTGAGGTTGAAGCTTCGGAAACAGCGATTCGAGACAGTTTGGTGCGTCCGGTGCAGTTGCAGCAGTGGCTGTGGCCTCAGCAGTTTTCTCAGGGTTTGCCCGAATTGCTCGATCGCGAATTGACATTCACAAGTTGGATAGGCCCGGTAGCGGTGCAGCACTATGTGGAAATTGCTGAGTCAAATTGTCTGCGACTGTTGTTGAGTCAGGGAATTGACGGGTTTCACGAGTGGTATTGGGGCGACGGTTGGGTGCAGTCTCGGTTGGAGGGGGTGTCGCTGCTACCGCTGAATTTGGGACAAACTGCTAGTTTGTTGCGGCTGCGGGAGTTTTTGACTGGGAAGGGAAAGGGGAAGGGGAAGTAAATCAAAATCATCTCAGAGGTTATCAAATGGAGTGGCCCGACTGTTTCCCACCTGATTGCCCACCAAACGACGCTAAAGGGCCGTGCGATCGAGTTTATCGCCTGATTGAACAAGATTCTGCAACGGCTGATGATTTTTTGACAGTCCGCCAACTGTACCCAAATCGGCAATTTCCTGACAGTGAAAAAGAATGCCGTTCCTGTGCACTCTCTGTTTTTAGTTCAAGAGATGATGTCACGGTTAACCGCAGAACTGGTCGGTTTAAAAATATGAAAGTTGCTGTGGCAAATTTGACTCCCGATTCAGGACGAATCAAGCACACTCCCTCGCCGGGTACTAAGAATTCTCACCACAGTTGGTGGGTTCCAGTTAACGTTGAAGCCTTGACTTTATTTGAAGCTGTTGATGTCACTGAGTGAGGTATAGTTATGAGCCTGCTTCCAGAGTCTACTCAACTAGGCAAATTGGAAATTATAGAAGTGTACGAATATTACGATGTACCGTGCCTATTTGCTTGCCGAAATGCGTCTGAACAGATATTTCTTGCGGTTTGGGCAAGCCAAACAAAAGAAATGGGAAAATGGCTTTATGTTCCCATGTCTATAGGTCGGTTTAAACGGGTTCGGTGTGGAAGTATTGATATACGAGATGCTTTTTTGACCGCTGAGGATGGTTTTGTTTATGAAGTTATCATCCCCTGCGACGATAGTTTTGATAGGATAATAGCCGTTTCTTGCCAAGAAATAAATGATGAATGGCTACCTGTGGCTGGTGAGTTGCTTGATTTTGGGAACGAACCTCTGCCTGCATTGTTGTTGTTGCAAAAGCAAGAGGTAAAATGAGTCTGGTTTTATTTGAAATTTACCACTAAAAATTAACTTCAATCTAATTCACCTGAATCAACTCTTTTTCAATTGAATCAGCTTGATTTGTACTATCCAATTCCAGATAAAACGACACGCTTTCAATCTCCCAACTCACCCAAGCATGGGGAACCAGCATTACTCCTTCTATGAAAAAAGACTGTACTGGTTCGGTGATATCGGGAAACGGGCCATCGACAATCAAAGTAGAAGGTTCCACAGCTTTGAAGTGACCTGATTCAGGCGGTTCAGCAACATAATGCCAGAGTTCGCGAACCGATTTTTTGACTTTCTCGAAGACTAAGCAGCATTTGGGGATAAAGATGGTTTCCTGTGGCGAGGGATTCAGCGGATGTCCTGGAATAATGCCGAGATTGCGTGTCGGAATCACCATTTTATCATCAAAGGCGATCGGCTGCTCGTAATCACTGGCGATCGTATAAAGTTTATCAAAATAATTTTGAATAATTGTCATGCTTCCTTCTCCAAAATAGTGATTTGGACAAGGAAGCCGTAGAACATTATAGCTCTTATGCAGAGAAGATTCAACAAAAGCAGAATCTTCAAACCAAAAGAGAGCCTGTTTTATAGCTATCTTTCCATGTAAAACAGGCGTCTCGCCTGTAAATCCCTGCGGTTCAATTCCCCCTACTTAGCCCGCACAACCAACACCGAACAAGGAGCCTCAGCCACAACCTCAGCACTCACCGAACCCTCCAAAATCCGCTTCAAACCAGTCAAACCCCGACAGCCGATCGCAATTAAATCCGCTTTATAAATATTCGCCAAACGCAAAATCTCCTGCGCCGGTTCCCCCGCAACAATCTCCAACTCACTCTGGCAAGGCAACATTTCCTGATAAGATTGCAACAACTTCTCTACTTCTCGATAAGCAATCTCATTTCCCTGAGCGTGAGGTCGATCGACCACCGCATCAAAATCCAGCGTATCAGAACTCACAACATGAACTAAAATCACCTTCGCCGTAGGTTCTAGTTTAAACTGCCCCACAGCTTGCAAAACCTGTGCTGCAAACTCAGAATTGTCGATCGCCACCAAAAGAGTATCCAATATAATGCACCTTTAAATCTCAGATATTAGACTTTAAACTTCTCATTGATAGTCGCCTACTTTCCACAATTTAGCGCTTCCCACCAACAGCATCATTACTACACAGAAACCCGGTTTCTTAACATAATTGCGTCATTTAAGCAAGATAAGCTGTCCTACATTTAAATTGTATGTCAAAAATCACTTAAAAACTCTTGTGGGATGGGCTTCTAGCCCGTCCCGAATATACAATTTAAATGTGCAACAGCTTATTGAAAGAAACCGGGTTTCTTAAACCCGAAGTGCGTAAATCTCGATCGCCAACCTCAACTCTACCATCTAAAACTCATCACCCTCCCTCATTTTCAGTCCGCAAGCGCACCGAATCGGCATGAGAAGGTAAACCCTCAGCTTCCGCCAACACATTAATCGCCCTACCCACCTTCTTAAGTGCAGCCGGCGAATATTGAATCAAACTCGAATGCTTCATAAAAGTTTCCACACCCAGCGGCGAAGCATAGCGCGGAGCACCAGATGTCGGTAAAGTATGATTCGGGCCAGCCAAATAATCGCCCACAGCTTCGGGTGTTGAACAGCCCAGGAAAATCGCCCCAGCGTGCCGAATTTGGTCGAGCAGGGCCCAGGGATCTGCCACTTGCAATTCCAAGTGTTCGGGAGCAAACTCGTTAGATAGTTCCGCCGCCGCCTTCAGAGACTCAACTACTACAACTAAACCGTAATTGGCGATCGCCTTTTCCGTCAAAGTCCGGCGCGGGTGATTTACCAATTGTCTGTCAACTTCAGCCACCACCTTTCTAGCCAACACCGAATCCGCCGTCAGCAAAATCGCCGACGCCATCGAATCGTGTTCAGCTTGAGCCAACATATCCGCAGCCACGTGTACGGGATTCGCCGTAGCATCAGCAATAATCAGCACCTCCGACGGCCCCGCCAGAGAATCGATCCCGACTGTTCCGTAAACCAGTTTTTTCGCCAGCGTGACGTAAATATTCCCCGGCCCGGTGATTAAATCTACCTTGGGAATACTTTCGGTACCGTAGGCCAAAGCTGCGATCGCCTGGGCCCCGCCAACCCGATAAATCTCATCAACTCCCGCCTCCTGAGCCGCTACCAGCACCGCAGGATTCATTTTCTTCTCCTGTCCGGGGGGAGTACACATCACCAGTTTCGGCACCTTGGCGACCTTCGCAGGCACCGCATTCATGATCACCGAGCTGGGATAGGACGCCTGACCGCCAGGGATGTAAATTCCCGCGCGATCGACTGGCGTGTAGCGCTTACCCAAAACAATCTCGTCATCACCAAACTGCACCCAAGATTTGGGCACACGCTGTCGGTGAAACGCCTCTACCTGTTTACAAGCAAGCCGGATCGCATTTAATAATTCTTTCGATATTTGCTGATAAGCAGCATCCAATTCGGCGCCACTCACGCGCAAATCTGTCGCATTTAGGGTGATGCGGTCAAATTCAGCAGTATATTGCAGCACAGCCTGATCGCCTTTGCGTCTTACAGCTTGCAGCACCTCGCGCACGGTGGCTTCTTTGTGAATAACAAGTTCGTCGTGGGTGCGATCGCAGATTCGTCGCAGTTCAGCTTGCGCCTCAACCCACTGAGTAATAATTCGCAGCATGGAGATTAGGAATGCCGTCAATAATTCACTAACATTTGCTTGACAATTGGGGATTTTTGTGGCTATCTCCTGGACAAGTCAGCCACCACCAGCCCACAAGCTTAAACCGCGAGACTCGCGGGAGTTTCTAAGGCTTCAGTGCAGCGTTATAAATCTCTGTCGATGATTTTGCAACACTGAGAGCTTTTCTAGAAATTGCTCGCCAGAGAATCGGGTGCGGAGGGAGAGGGGGAGAGGGGGAGAGGGGAGAGGGGGGAGAGGGGGGAGAGGGGGAGAGGGGGAGAGGGGGAGAGGGAAAAATCTTCTGCCCTTTTCCTTCTGCCCTTTTCCTTCTTCCTTCTGCCCTTTTCCTTCTTCCTTCTTCCTTCTTCCTTCTTCCCTCTTCCTTCGACGAAGCCCAAATAACCCGTACTCTTTGTTATAGCTTAACTTGGATTTTTCAGGGAATGGGATTTTGAGCCGAATCGATGCTATATTAGTTTTTTCGACACCTGATAATTTTTTATAAAAAAACGCCAAGTTATTGTATACTTGAAAATTGCGCGCAATAAACCGTGAATTTAACTCGTGACGGTGGAAACCCCGCAAGACGCCTCGATCGCACCCTTGTCATACCTTTGGGTATCGTCAGAGGTAAAAAAAAAGGCAGTTAAATGAGTCAATTAAAAATTATTGCGCGATCGCCCTTGAAAAAGTAGCCCCAGGCTCAGCTTGAATCCGATCGATCGGCTCATGGCTGACTCAGCTTTAAAAAAATCAAGCTTTTTGTGGCTCCCACCCGAAAAGATTGTCCCTCAAAATCTCCGTGTCTTGAGACTATCTTGAGACTATGATGTATCAATCAATACCTACTTCCACAAACTGAACTATGGCAAATATTAAGTCCGCCGTCAAACGAGTCAAAATCGCCGAGCGCAACCGCTTGTACAACAAGTCGTACAAGTCAGCGGTAAAAACTTTGATGAAAAAGTATTTTGCAGCCGTCGATAAATACGCCGCATCTCCGACACCAGAATTAATGCAAGAAGTCCAGCAGCGGATGTCTGAGGCCTACAGCAAAATAGACAAAGCTGTGAAAAAAGGTGTACTGCACCGCAACAACGGCGCTCGCAAAAAGTCCCGCTTGGCAAGAACCATCAAGCCACACGAAACACAAGTAGCATCCTAAGACAGAAGAAGGAAGAAGGAAGAAGGAAGAAGGAAGAAGGAAGAAGGAAAAAAGCAGCAGGAAGTAAGAAGGAAGAAGAAGAAAAAGTAGCAGGAAGAAGGAAGAGAGAAGATTTTCCCCCTCTCCCCCTCTCCCCCCTCTCCCACTCTCCCCCTCTCCCCCTCTCCCACTCCCCCCCTCTCCCACTCTCCCCCTCGTCTACTCTCTCACTCTCCCATTCCCCCATGCAGCTCATCGATACTCACGTTCATATCAACTTTCAGACTTTCAAGTCGGAGTTAGAAGCCATTCGAGAACGCTGGCGCGAAGCTGGTGTAGTTCGATTGGTTCATTCTTGTGTAGAACCCGAAGAGTTTGCTGGAATTCAAGCAATTGCCAATCAGTTTGCAGAAGTCTCTTTTGCGGTGGGGCTTCATCCCCTAGATGCCGCCAAGTGGAAAGACGAAACTGCAAGCCTGATTAGGGAATTAGCAAGTTCTGACTCTCGGGTAGTGGCGATCGGCGAAACTGGACTAGACTTTTTTAAGGCTGACGATCGCGAACACCAGTTTAAAGTGTTTGAGGCACAGCTTGAAATTGCCCAGGAACTTGACAAACCAGTCATTATTCACTGTCGCGACGCCGCCGCCCCAATGGCCGAAATGCTGCGGAACTTTTGGGAAAGACGCGGCCCAGTACGCGGGGTGATGCACTGCTGGGGAGGTACACCCGAAGAAACCCAGTGGTTTTTAGACCTGGGTTTCTACATCAGTTTTAGCGGCACAGTCACCTTTAAAAAAGCCTTGCAAATACAAGAATCAGCTTGTATGGTAAATAGCGATCGCATCCTAGTCGAGACAGATTGTCCTTTTCTCGCGCCCGTACCCCAGCGGGGAAAACGCAACGAACCAGCTTACGTCTACTACGTAGCCGAGCAAGTTGCTAAATTGAGAGGAGTTTCTCTCTTGACTTTGTCCCAGCAGACAACCGAAAATGCCTGTCAGCTATTCGGGTTGTCACTTTAGCTACTAGCGCATAGAGAAACGAGGAAAACAGGTGGAGTTCGGGGGAAAAGATAGGAAAAATCCCATCTATATCCTGATACAAAAACCGGATTCATCCTTAATCTCAGATTCTTTGGGAGTTGCCGTAGTGCGATCGGATTTGCGTCCTATAATAATAAAAAGAACCGACCGATCGGGCGATCGCTTGCTTGCGGGCGCCGTCGCAGTCGCCGAACTGCTAGCTTGGGCGAGGGCGCGCTAATCTTCCGGACAGACAAAAACGTCAAGCAATACCTCAAACTTACACTCAATTTTACACATTACAAGCAACTTGGAACCTCAGCAATTTGGCAATAGCTGTAAAGTCAATTTTAGGAGTCAAATGTGTAAGGGATTTACCCTGGAGTACCAAGAGATCGGAGCTAAAAGAATCTCGATCGCAGCCAGAACCCGCACAAAAATAATGCGAGCAACCAATAAAAACAACCGTTGCAGCAGTTGGTAGGCGATCGAAAACATCATATAAATTCTCTCACACAATCCATCAAAAAAACGCAACAAGGTAAAAACGCCAAGCCTTGGCGCCATGTAAAAAGCTAGAGCCACTGCGGAAAAAGGACACCCATGACGACTAAAGATTACACAGAATTCGCCTTCACCTTGCCCGACTTGATCGAAATCCAGCGGGCAAGTTTTCGCTGGTTCCTAGAAGCCGGACTGATTGAAGAACTAGACAGCTTCTCCCCGATTACAGACTACACGGGAAAGCTGGAACTCCACTTCATCGGCAAAGACTTCAAACTCAAGCGCCCAAAATACGATGTAGACGAAGCTAAGCGCCGGGACAGCACCTACTCGGTGCAAATGTACGTCCCCACCCGCTTGATTAACAAAGAAACAGGCGAAATCAAAGAGCAAGAAGTCTTCATCGGCGATTTGCCTTTGATGACCGAACGCGGCACTTTCATCATCAACGGTGCGGAACGAGTCATCGTCAACCAAATCGTCCGTTCCCCAGGCGTATACTACAAATCAGAAACCGACAAAAACGGCCGCCGTTCCTACAACGCCAGTCTCATCCCCAACCGCGGCGCGTGGCTGAAATTTGAAACAGACAAAAACGATTTAGTCTGGGTGAGAATCGACAAAACCCGCAAGCTGTCGGCCCAAGTTCTGCTCAAAGCCCTAGGCTTGACAGACGGCGAAATCTACGACAGTTTGCGCCACCCGGAATACTTCCAAAAAACGATCGAGAAAGAAGGACAGTTCGGCGAAGAAGAAGCTTTGATGGAGCTCTACCGCAAACTGCGTCCGGGCGAACCCCCCACCGTAGCCGGCGGCGAACAGCTCCTCAATTCGCGTTTCTTTGACCCCAAACGCTACGATTTGGGCCGGGTAGGCCGCTACAAACTCAACAAAAAACTGCGGTTGACAGTCCCCGATACGATGCGGGTACTGACATCCCAAGATATCTTGACGGCGATCGACTATCTGATCAACCTGGAATTCGACATCGGCTCAACCGATGACATCGACCACCTAGGTAACCGTCGCGTCCGCAGTGTCGGCGAACTGTTGCAAAACCAAGTGCGCGTCGGATTGAACCGCCTAGAACGGATTATCCGCGAACGGATGACAGTTTCCGACGCCGACTCCCTCAGCCCCGCTTCCCTGGTCAACCCCAAACCGCTGGTAGCAGCAATCAAGGAATTCTTCGGTTCCTCGCAGCTATCCCAGTTCATGGATCAAACCAATCCCCTAGCAGAACTGACCCACAAACGCCGGCTTTCCGCCCTCGGCCCAGGAGGCTTGACTCGGGAACGCGCCGGTTTCGCCGTGCGGGACATTCACCCGTCCCACTACGGCCGGATTTGCCCCATTGAAACACCAGAAGGCCCCAACGCCGGACTCATCGGCTCCTTGGCAACCCACGCCCGCGTCAACCCCTACGGCTTCATCGAAACTCCTTTTTACCCAGTCGAAAAAGGACAAGTATTGCGGGACAAAGCCCCCGTATACATGACAGCCGATGAAGAAGACGACTTGCGCGTCGCCCCCGGAGACATCAGCCTCGATGAAAACAACAACCTCTTGGGCGAAACCGTAGCCGTGCGCTACCGCCAAGAGTTCACCACCACCACCCCGATGCAGGTGGACTACATGGCGATTTCGCCAGTGCAAATCGTCTCCGTCGCGACATCGCTGATTCCGTTCTTGGAACA
Source organism: Microcoleus sp. PH2017_34_RAT_O_A (assembly GCF_020737885.1). NCBI lineage: Bacteria > Bacillati > Cyanobacteriota > Cyanophyceae > Oscillatoriales > Microcoleaceae > Microcoleus > Microcoleus sp. PH2017_34_RAT_O_A. Next base: position 31,590 of record NZ_JAEQDD010000006.1, read on the forward strand.
CGACGACGCCAACCGAGCTCTGATGGGATCGAATATGCAGCGGCAAGCTGTGCCGCTACTGAAACCAGAACGTCCCCTTGTGGGTACGGGCTTGGAAGCTCAAGCCGCCCGAGATTCCGGGATGGTGGTAGTTTCTAAGGTCAACGGCGAGGTAATTTACATCGATGCCACCCGGATTATTGTCAAGCCCCTAGCGGTAGATGCCGAGTCGAATTCCAGCGAAGAACATTTCATGATTCGCGAATACGACGAGCTCAAAACCAAGCAGCCCTCGGTGTGGAAGCAAAAATATGCCGGCTGCATCGAACACGAATTGCAAAAATATCAGCGATCGAACCAGGATACCTGTTTAAACCAGCGTCCTTTGATCTATGAGGGCGATCGCGTCGTAGCCGGTCAAGTGCTCGCCGACGGTTCCTCCACCGAAGGCGCCGAACTCGCCCTGGGCCACAACATCCTCGTAGCATATATGCCCTGGGAGGGATACAACTACGAAGATGCCATGCTCATTAGCGAGCGTTTGGTGTACGAAGACGTATACACCTCGATTCACATCGAGAAATACGAAATCGAAGCCCGCCAAACCAAACTCGGCCCCGAAGAAATCACCCGCGAAATTCCCAACGTCGGCGAAGACGCGCTGCGCCAGCTAGACGAACAGGGCATCATCCGCAAAGGTGCTTGGGTAGAAGCCAGCGACATTTTGGTAGGGAAAGTCACTCCGAAAGGCGAATCCGACCAACCGCCGGAAGAAAAACTGCTGCGGGCAATCTTCGGCGAAAAAGCCCGAGACGTGCGCGACAACTCCCTCCGCGTCCCTAACGGCGAAAAAGGCCGCGTGGTGGACGTGCGCGTGTTTACCCGGGAACAGGGCGACGAACTGCCCCCCGGCGCCAACATGGTAGTCCGCGTCTACGTAGCCCAAAAACGCAAGATTCAAGTCGGCGACAAAATGGCCGGCCGCCACGGTAACAAAGGTATCGTCTCCCGGATTCTGCCGATGGAAGATATGCCCTACCTGCCCGACGGGACTCCGGTTGACATCGTACTCAACCCCTTGGGCGTACCGTCGCGGATGAACGTCGGTCAGATTTTCGAGTGCTTGCTGGGCTGGGCGGGCGAAAATTTGTCAATGCGGTTCAAGATGGTGCCGTTTGACGAAATGCACGGCGCTGAAAAGTCGCGGGAAACCGTTCACGGCAAGTTAGAGGAGGCGCGCGAAAAAACTGGCAAACCTTGGGTATTTAACGAAAAACACCCAGGCAAAACTATAGTTTACGACGGCCGCACCGGCGAACCGTTCGATCGCCCCGTCACAGTCGGCATCGCCTATATGCTCAAACTCGTCCACTTGGTAGATGACAAAATCCACGCCCGGAGCACGGGGCCTTACTCGCTGGTAACGCAGCAGCCTTTGGGTGGCAAAGCGCAGCAGGGGGGTCAGCGGTTCGGAGAAATGGAAGTTTGGGCTCTCGAAGCGTTCGGCGCAGCTTATACTTTGCAAGAGTTGCTGACTGTCAAGTCGGACGATATGCAGGGTAGAAATGAAGCCTTGAATGCGATCGTCAAAGGCAAAGCCATCCCGCGCCCCGGTACGCCGGAATCGTTTAAGGTGCTGATGCGGGAGTTGCAGTCTTTGTGCTTGGACATTGCCGTGCACAAGGTGAATACGAACGACGAAGGCAGCGAGCACGTAGAAGTCGATTTGATGGCGGATGCTGGTGGGCGGCGATCGCCCTCCAGGCCTACTTACGAATCGCTTTCTCGCGACGAACTCGACGAGGATTAGGGATTAAAGATTTTAGATTTTTTGGCAACATTCAATCTAAAATCTTTAATCGATACTCTCAAATGAAAATGCCTCAACAGTGTTCGTACCACTGCTGAGGCGAATCAACGCTCTAACAAGGAGAGACGCTGACATGATTATTGTAACAGTTATCCCTGGAATTGAAGGAGAATTAGACCTGGAGACAGGCTGTATTAATTGGCAAGGCAGTAAGTTTGGTAACGGTTACGGGCGTAAGTGGATCGATGGCAAAACGGTATTAGTCCACCGCTTAGTCCTCGAATCGAAAATAACAGGATTCCTCGATTCCAGTTATTTTGCTTGCCACACCTGCGACAATCGAAGCTGCATCAACCCGGAACATCTCGTAGCGGGGTCTGCTGCTGAGAATACCGGACAGATGATGGGGCGCGATCGCAAAACTCCCAGACGCAAAAGTATTCCGGGAAGTGGTAAATTGTCTATCCAACAACTGCGGGAAATTCAGACTAAATATTTATCTGGAACAGCAAAGAACCACCTAGCAAAAGAGTATGGGGTACAACATGAAACTATTACTAAGATAATTCAGGCAAATATCCCCGATAATTTCACCACAGTTTCCCCACGCTTTGTAGGAGAAATTCAAGATAACGGCTGCATAATTTTCCAAGGCGCAAAAGACGGTGCCGGCTATGGCAGGTATTTAACAAAAGATGGGAAACAGGCAACAGTGACTCGTGCTGTTTTAGCAGAGAAATTAGGATGTGAACTTCCAACTTATATGGATGCTTGTCATACTTGCGATACTCCCAGTTGTATTAATCCAGAACACCTCTGGGCTGGTACTCGTTCTCAGAATTTATTAGATGCTTCCCAAAAAGGACGCACCCAAGGAAAAAGTCATCCCCTTTCCAATGCCAAATTAGACTGGGAAAAAGTGCGAGAAATCCGGCAAAAACTAGCAGCAGGAGAAAGAATGAAGGATCTAGCTGAAGCATACAGCGTAAATCCGATAACTATACACAATATTAAGTATCACATCACTTGGAAGGAAGCAGGCGAAGAGGTTCCGATTCCTCGTATGGGTGGATATCTCGATCGCAAGCTGACTTTTGCTCAAGCACAGGATGTGCGAGAAAGAATTAAAGCTGGAGAATCTCTTGCTAAAATTTCTCGCGAATTGGGAGTGTCCAAAAATGTCATTTATGACATTAAAACTAATGCCACATATAAAGGAGTCTGATATTGATGTAATTGGCAAACAATCAATCAAAACAGATTAATTAGAGCAAATAATTTCAAGTAAATCATCGATTGGAGTCTAGAATGGCTAAGATAGAACAACGATTTGATTACGTAAAGATTGGGTTAGCTTCACCAGAAAGAATTCGACAATGGGGAGAGAGAACTTTACCCAATGGTCAGCTTACAGGCGAAATCGTGAAACCAGAAACCATAAATTACAGAACATTAAAACCGGAAATGGACGGGTTGTTTTGCGAGCGCATTTTTGGGCCTGCAAAAGATTGGGAATGTCATTGTGGTAAGTACAAAAGAGTGCGTCATAGAGGCATTGTTTGCGAGAGATGCGGTGTGGAAGTCACTGAATCTCGTGTCCGCCGCCACCGCATGGGATTTATCAAATTAGCAGCTCCAGTGGCTCACGTTTGGTATCTCAAAGGCATCCCCAGTTACATGGCAATTCTGTTAGATATGCCCCTGCGAGATGTCGAACAAATTGTCTATTTCAATGCCTATGTTGTGCTGAATGCTGGTAATGCTGAAAAGCTCCAATACAAGCAATTGCTCACCGAAGATGCTTGGCTGGAAATAGAAGATGAACTTTACAGCGAAGATTCCACGCTGACAGGCGTAGAAGTAGGCATTGGTGCGGAAGCTTTGCAAGTTTTGCTGCAAAATATTCCGCTAGAAAGCGAAGCGGAAAAGCTGCGGGAAGATATTGCTAATGCTAAAGGTCAAAAACGCGCGAAGTTAATTAAACGTTTGCGGGTAATTGACAACTTTATCGCTACGGGTTCTCATCCCGATTGGATGGTACTCAATGTGATTCCGGTGATTCCCCCAGACTTGCGGCCGATGGTACAGCTAGACGGTGGACGTTTTGCAACCAGTGACCTTAATGACCTTTATCGGAGAGTTATTAACCGCAATAATCGCTTGGCCAGATTGCAAGAAATTCTGGCGCCGGAAATTATCATTCGCAACGAAAAGCGGATGTTACAAGAGGCTGTGGATGCGCTAATTGATAACGGCCGCCGTGGCCGGACTGTGGTGGGCGCAAACAACCGTCCGCTGAAGTCGCTGTCGGACATTATTGAAGGGAAACAAGGTCGTTTCCGGCAAAACTTGCTGGGTAAACGGGTTGACTACTCTGGACGTTCGGTAATTGTGGTGGGGCCGAAACTGAAGATTCATCAGTGCGGTTTACCGAGGGAAATGGCGATCGAGCTTTTCCAGCCCTTCGTCATCCACCGCCTGATCCGCCAAGGACTCGTCAACAACATCAAAGCAGCCAAAAAACTGATTCAACGCAACGATCCCAGCGTTTGGGACGTGCTGCAAGAGGTAATTGAAGGACACCCTGTCATGCTGAACCGGGCTCCTACGCTGCACCGTTTGGGGATTCAAGCTTTTGAGCCGATTTTGGTGGACGGGAGGGCGATTCAGCTTCACCCGCTAGTCTGTCCGGCTTTTAACGCTGACTTTGACGGCGACCAAATGGCGGTACACGTGCCTTTGTCTCTGGAATCTCAGGCTGAAGCGCGCTTGCTGATGTTGGCTTCTAATAACATTATGTCGCCGGCAACTGGAAGACCGATCGTCACTCCTTCTCAAGATATGGTGCTCGGTTGCTATTACTTGACAGCCGACAATCCTAACGGTCAAAAAGGAGCAGGTCATTACTTCTCTAATCTTAATGATGCGGTTGTAGCTTACGAACAAGGAGTCGTGGACTTGCACTCCTACGTGTGGGTGAGGTTTCAAGGCGCGATCGAAAACACAGAACCCGAAGGTGAACCGCTGAAGGTGGAGCGATCGACTGACGGTACTGTGACGAAAGAATACAAGTTCCGCCGCGTTCGGGAAGATGCAGAGGGTAAGAGGATCAATCAGTTTATTCGGACTACTCCGGGCAGGATTATTTATCACCAAACGATCGAATCGGTAATTAACAATTAGGAATTGGGTAATTGTTCAACAGTTGACAGTTGACAGTTGACAGTTGACAGTTTGAGAGCGACCTTTACCTAGAAGGAAGAGGATTGGAGTAATGAATAGTCTGATTTTAATTTCTCCCTCAAAGACTTGGGGCTTTCAACCAATTCTTTCTGGTAATTGGTAATTGGTAAGTCCTAAAGGCGAAAAAAATGAGGTGCGACTTAGCGGCAAGGTAGACAAAGCAAACCCTAAATATCGATGTTAGGCTGCTGAAATTCTATTAATTACCAATGACCAATGACCAATGACTAATGACAAGGTTCGCGAGCTCTTAAGCTCGCACTTCTGACCAATGACTAATGACAAGGTTCGCGAGCTCTTAAGCTCGCACTTCTGACCAATGACTAAATTACTAACAGCAGAAAAATGACAGAAAATAAGGAAAATAAGGAAATTGTTTTTCGCAATCGAGTTGTTGACAAAGGTCAGCTCAAAAAATTAATCTCTTGGTCATTCATGAACTATGGAACGGCCCGCACGGCGCAAATGGCCGACAAACTCAAAGACTTGGGTTTTCGGTTTGCGACCAGAGCGGGAGTTTCAATTAGCGTAGACGACCTGCAAGTACCGCCAATCAAACGACAACTGCTCGAAGCAGCCGAAGAAGAAATCCGAATCACCGAACAAAAATACACCAGAGGCGAAATCACCGAAGTCGAACGCTTCCAAAAAGTAATCGACACCTGGAACAGCACCTCAGAAGACCTCAAAGACGAAGTAGTCAAAAACTTCCGAGCCACAGACCCGCTCAACTCGGTGTACATGATGGCCTTCTCCGGCGCCCGGGGGAACATCTCCCAAGTGCGGCAGCTCGTCGGAATGCGCGGATTGATGGCAGACCCCCAAGGGGAAATCATCGACTTGCCAATTAAAACCAACTTCCGCGAAGGACTCACCGTTACCGAATACATCATTTCGTCCTACGGAGCGCGCAAAGGCTTAGTAGATACCGCCCTCCGCACCGCCGACTCGGGCTACCTGACTCGTCGGTTAGTCGATGTATCCCAAGATGTCATCGTGCGCGAAGTAGACTGTGGCACCCAACGCGGGATTCGTGTCCGCCCCATGACCGACGGTGCGACCGTGCTCATCCCCCTGAAAGATCGGCTGCTGGGGCGGGTGTTGGCCCGAGATGTGGTCAATCCCAAAACCAAAGAAATCGTGACTTTTGAGAACGAAAGAGCCGCCCGCAACCAGCCGATTACAGAAGAATTGGCAGGAGAAATCGGTAAGTCTGGAGTGCCAGAAGTTTATTTACGATCGCCCCTAACCTGCGAAGCCACCCGTTCCGTTTGCCAGTGCTGCTACGGTTGGAGCCTCGCGCACCTAAAAATGGTGGACATGGGAGAAGCGATCGGGATTATCGCCGCCCAGTCGATCGGGGAACCAGGAACCCAACTCACCATGCGTACCTTCCACACAGGCGGCGTATTTACTGGAGAAGTCGCCAAACAAGAACGCGCACCATTTCCCGGCGTCGCCAAGTTTAAGAACTTACGCACCCGCGCCTTCCGTACCAGACACGGTGAAGAAGCCCTCGTCGCCGAAAACAACGGCAAACTCGTATTCGAGGGCGAAGGCTACGAAGAAGGCAAATCCGGCGCCAAAAATCAGAAGCTGAAAGTAGAATTCGCGATCGTCCAAGGTTCGACCCTGATGGTCAAAGACGGACAGCGCGCCATCCCCGGTCAAGTTTTGGCAGAAGTGCCGATCGTCGGACGCGCCGCCCGCAAAACCACCGAAAAAGTCACAACAGACGTAGCCTCCGACTTGGCCGGCGAAGCCAAATTTGCCGACTTAGTACCAGAAGAAAAAACCGACCGTCAAGGCAATACCACCCGCACCGCCAGCAGAGGCGGACTGATTTGGATTCTCTCGGGTGAAGTCTACAACTTGCTCCCGGGTGCCGAACCAGCAGTCAAAAATGGCGATCGCATCGCAGCCAACAGCGTCATCGCCGAAACCAAACTCGTCTCCGAACACGGCGGCGTAGTCCGCATCGCCGACGAGCGAGAAATCGAAATCATCACCGCTCAAGTCCTTCTAGACCAAGCCATCGTCCGCGCCGAAAGCGCCGGCGGCCGCGAACACTACATCATCGAAACCGCCTCCAACCAAAGGTTTTCGCTCAAAACAGCACCAGGAAGCAAAGTCATCAACGGCGAAGTCGTCGCAGAACTGCTCGACGACAGCTACCGCACCGCCACCGGAGGCATCGTCAAATACGCCGGAGTCGAAGTCCACAAGCGCGGCAAAGCCAAACTCGGCTACGAAGTCGTCAAAGGCGGCACCCTGCTGTGGATTCCCGAAGAATGCCACGAAGTCAACAAAGACATCTCCCTACTCCTAGTAGAAGACGGCCAGTACGTCGAAGCCGGCACCGAAGTCGTCAAAGATATTTTCTGCCAAACCAGCGGCGCCGTAGAAGTTACCCAGAAAAACGACATCCTCCGGGAAATCGTGATCAAGCCCGGAACGTTGCACTCGGTCGATCGCCCGCCGCTCACTTACGGCGAAGGTCAAATAGTCAGTGCCGGTCAAGAAATCTTCCCCGGCTTAATTGCCGAAGAATTGGGCTATGCCGAATACATCGAAACCCCCCAAGGCCCAGCATTGCTGCTGCGCCCCGTAGTCGAGTACCCCGTACCCGACAAACCGCCCATACCTTCCCAAACAGCCCTCAACGAGTCGATCGCCCTCAAAGCAGTCCAACGCCTCCCCTACAAAGACGGAGAGCGCGTCAAATCAGTCGAAGGACTCGAACTGCTGCGGACTCAGCTCATCTTAGAAATTGGTTCCGGCGCGCCGCAACTGGCAGCAGATATCGAACTCCTGCCCGACGATGGGGACGCCTTAGCTTTTGGAGCCGACGGTTCCGGCCCAGCTTGGGTTGGCTCAGAAGCGGCGGTGGCGTCGCAAGAACTAGCTCTCGTCGAAGGCGAAGAAGTCCCAGCGCCGTCTCGGATTTTCCGCTTGCAGTTAGTGATTTTGGAATCGCTGGTAATTCGGCGGGACGTATCGGCAGATCCGACCCAAGGCAGCACCCACACCAGACTATTGGTAGAAGACGGACAGTCGATCGCCCCCAGCGCAGTAGTCGCCCGCACCGAGATTCTCTGCAAAGAAGCCGGCATCGTCCGGGGCATCCGCGAAGGACAGGGCGAACCCATCCGCCGGTTGTTAGTCATGCGGGATGCCGATTCAGTCACAGTTTCAGTAGCGGGTACGCCCGAGGTGAGTCCCGGTCAATTACTCGTAGCCGGTACAGAAGTAGCGCCGGGAGTAATTCTGGAAGAGTCCGGTCAAGTCGTGAAAGTTATACCAACCTCCAATGACGGAGAAGAAGCCAAAATAGTATTGCGCGTAGCCCGTCCCTACCGAGTTTCCGGGGGTGCGGTGCTCCACGTAGACGACGGCGACTTGGTGCAACGCGGCGACAACTTAGTCATCCTCGTATTCGAGCGAGCCAAAACTGGGGACATCATTCAAGGTTTACCCCGGATTGAGGAATTGCTCGAAGGGCGGAAACCGAAGGAAGCTTGCATTTTAGCCAAGCGCCCGGGGACAGCTCAGGTAGTCACCGACGACGATGTGGTGGAACTCGCCGTAGTCGAGGATGACGGCCGAATCGAGCAATATCCTTTATTACCAGGCCAAAACCCGATCGTCTCCGACGGACAGCGCGTTGGCGTCGCCGAAGCCTTAACCGACGGCCCCGCCAACCCCCACGAAATTCTCGAAGTATTTTTCCAAGTCCTCAAAGAGCGCCAACCTACCTTCGAGGCCGCTTTGGAGAGTTTCCAGCAGGTGCAGACTTTCCTCGTCAACGAAGTGCAATCGGTGTACCAGTCTCAAGGCGTGGATATTTCCGACAAACACATCGAAGTAATCGTCCGCCAGATGACCAACAAAGTCCGCATGGAGGACGGCGGCGACACCACCATGCTCCCCGGCGAGTTGGTCGAACTGCGGCAAGTCGAACAGGTGAACGAAGCCATGTCGATTACTGGCGGCGCCCCCGCCGACTACACCCCGGTGCTGCTGGGGATTACCAAAGCTTCGCTCAATACCGACAGCTTTATTTCCGCAGCTTCCTTCCAAGAAACCACAAGGGTGCTCACCGAAGCTGCGATCGAAGGCAAATCCGACTGGCTGCGCGGCCTCAAGGAAAACGTGATCATCGGCCGCCTGATTCCTGCTGGAACTGGGTTCAATGCCTATGAGGATGCCAGCGTTCAAGATGCCGGTTTTGAGGGTGCTGTCTTTGACGACGACATCCAGGATTTGCAGGAAGATGTCGTGTTGGACGATCGCACTGCCCGCCGCAAGTATACGATCGAGAGTCCTTTTGATGTCGGCCGCGCCCCTGATGTTGACTCCGAGGAGGATTTTGAGGAAGTTGAGGTTGATGAGGACGATTTTGTCCCTGATACTGATGATGATTCCTTAGGCGCGATCGCCGATGATGATGATGATATCGGTTACGACTTCGACGAGGACGAAGACTAAAACGAGTGTTTTGAGATAGATTGCCGCGCAGCCAGCGATCCTGAACTGCGCGGCAATTTTTGAGAGATCCTCCCAACCAACAGGCGCAAGCGTTGGTTGAAAAATCTTAAATTTTTGGTTTCAAAACTTAAAATTCAAAATTCACAGGCGAAAGTGCGATCGGCACATCAAATCGCCCGAAAAAAGAAGGCAGAAGATATTCAGCCGCAGGCATAAATCAGAATTCAATAAAACTTGAAAATTAAAATTTTTAATTGTTTGAATCAAACTATAAATAAAATTATTTCTTCCTTATAATACCAATTTTCAAAATTAATACAACATTAGTTGTAGGCTGTGGATCCACGAAAAATTCGTAGCTATATATCGACAATTTGACAGAGCCGCACCTGACCACAATGGTACAAGCGACCAAACAAAACATTTATTATGTCGCAATCTTTTGTCAAAATGGTATTATAAACACGCTCGCATTATTCAAGCCAGTCTGCGAAAATAACTATTTGTTCTGATGTGGGTTTAAGCACGAATTCGTAGGTTAGATTGAACACTAGGTCTTTAAGAAATATCAAGACTTTTCTTAAAAAGTCGATCAAATAAAAGCCGTCCTAGAAGGACGGGGCTGAAGAAGCCAAGTTTTCGGTAAAAGACCGCTAACCCAAGCGTATTAAACTACAAACTTCGTGGCTTCCCTCCGTTACATTTGTTACATCCGACAGCCGACGAATCCGTTGCTGAACTTCCTTCTTCAAATATGGTGCGCTCACTCAGGGAGCAAAGCCTTGATCCGATCGACAAACTCTTGATGGTCTACTACGGGTTTAGAGATGTAACCGTCGGCACCGCTTTGATCCAGAAAAGTTTCTCTATCACCGGCCATGGCGTGAGCCGTCACCAATATAATCGGGAGCGAGGCGGTTTGCGGGTCAGCTTTCAGCAGTTGAGTAATCTTAATGCCGTCAACAGATTTTCCCTGGTACACGCTGCGCGAAAGAGACACGTCCATTAAAATCAAATCAGCTTGGCCGGCCGCAGCAATCTGCATCACCTCTTCAACATTTTCCGTGTGCTTGACAGCTAAGCCCCCCCGCTTAGTAAGTATTTTGGAAAAAACTCGAGCATTAACCAAATCGTCCTCTACAATCAGAACGGTTTTCATAAATAAATATGGGAAGTATGGAAACTTTGCGACATGAGTCAAAAGAGGAACACGGCACGAGGATTAGATTCCCCGTCAAAAATGCAGAGTTTTTAGCGCCATCAGCCGGGAACCCTGCAAAACCCGCATATATTCCTTGAGCGACTACCGTGAGAGGGTGTACAGATGCCCAGAAGCATCCATTACCATCATTTAGACTACTACATACAAACAAACAGATACATTTAACCCGGTAGAAGCTGAAAATCAACCTTTACTGTGTATGGCACAATTGGTAAGATGCAATCTTACGCCTTTGTGTCGCGGATCTGTCACAGCCTTTAAAAAAAGGCTAAAAGTGCCATTCATATCACGCCCGATGCCATGACCGCAAGAAGGACAAACTGTTGGTTACCTTCTAACTTTTTGTGGTTCTGTCCATACTTTGAACAGGTTTTAGATGTATATTCTTCAGTCAGTCTGCTACAATACATCCGCGCTTAGATGCGGAAATGCTTTAACGTAAAATAGGGTGAACCTATTGATATTACTACAATCTACCACAGTCTACTAGAATATTTCAAATAATTGTCTACCTTAGATAGAGTGTTTAGTTGTTTTTTAGAACTAGACCTGACACTGACGCTCGTCTCACGATCCCCCGGTAGCAAGTTTTTAGTAACCTGTTGTCGATTTAAATTGTATATTTGAATTCTCTATTCCCCTTCACGGTTACATTTTCTCCCCGACGACCGAGAATCTCCCTCTCTCCCCCGAATATCGCAGACAATTTCGGGATTGCTACTGCTTATCCTCTCTTGTGGTCAGGACTCCAACTTGTACCATTTTAGATTTTAGATTTTAGACTGGGGACGATCGCTCGGATAGGGGTATGAAGGTGGACTGAGGTTGAGGGCAGTTCCATTACTTTTTGTAACTGCTATGGGAGTCCCGGAGCCTTGACAATTATTTTCTTTCTTGCTCTTAGAGTCAAGCAATGTTGATTGACCTACTCGGGCCTTCCCATTCGGATCGGAGTACCCAATATAGCGGGGATGGTTGGGGATTCGCCATTCTCAGTTTTGACCGCTATCGAGCTGGTGTCAGAGGCTTGAGAGTTCGCCCGGATAGATTTGACCCGGCTGAATTCTGAACGATCTGCCTTTGTGAGCGATTATAAGGAAAAGTATGACTGTGAATCAACCTTCTCGCGGCGGCGGGTAAATAGACAGGTAGGCACAAAGGTCGGCAACATAGAGTAGCAAAGAAGCGGAGTAATTCGAGGGAAACGGAGTAATTCGGAGTACCCTGCTACACCAGATTTCACACACACCAAGAGTGTGATAGCCGCTGGAGGGTCATGACTCAATCAATTCGGGCAAGATTCAAGCGTCAGGGGAGGAACATCGCGTAGCTTCTGAACGTGGAACACCGCACCCTGGTAACAAGCCTGTAAGCCAATCGATGCAAACATTACCAAGTCCCCAGATGCAGAAATGCAAATTCAAGCTAATTACGTTTTCCTGTTGAATCACGACAGGACGTTCCTCAACATGGTGCATCCTGCCCGTGCTAGAGAGCTGTTGACCAAACAAAAAGCAGCGGTGTACAGATCATATCCGTTTGCGATCGTCCTCAAGCAACAGATTCTCAATCCCACACTCAAACCCTATCGGCTCAAAATAGATCCAGGTTCTAAATGGACGGGTTTCGCCATTCAATGCGGTGAAGATATTGTCTTCGGCATGGAACTAAAGCATCGAGGATTGCAAATCAGCGCTGACCTCAAACAACGGGCTAGCGTGCGAGGCTCGCGGCGTTCGCGCAATCTTAGATATCGAGCAAAGCGTTTTAATCGAAAGCAGCCTACAGGATGGTTAGCCCCCAGCTTGCGACATAGAGTTCAAACGGTAGAAACTTGGATTAAGCGATTCATGCGCTACAGTCCCATCACTGAGATTGAGATTGAGCAAGTCCGGTTTGACACACAACTGATGCAGAATCCTGAGATTAGTGGAGTGCAATATCAAGCGGGTGAACTGGCTGGCTATGAGGTGAAGCAATATCTACTAGAAAAGTGGGAACAAAAATGCTCGTACTGCGGTGCAACCGATACCCCCCTGGAAGTAGAACACATTCAGGCTAAATCAAAAGGTGGGTCAAACCGAGTCAGCAACCTTGCTCTTTCCTGTGTTCCGTGCAACCAGAAGAAGGGGAATCGCGATATCCAAGATTTCCTTTCGGGCAAACCCGACCTGCTACAACGTATTCTTGCACAAGCCAAGCAACCCCTTAAAGATGCAGCAGCAGTGAATTCAACCCGTTTTGCCATTGTCAGGATGGCAAAAGAGCTATGCGACACGGTGAAGTGTTGGACGGGCGGCAGAACTAAATTCAACCGCACTCAACAGGGCTTAGAGAAGTCACACAGCATTGATGCCGCCTGTGTCGGGAAATCTGGTCGCTCGATTCAATTGAGAACAACTCAGCCTCTGATTGTCACGTGTTTTGGGCACGGCACAAGGCAGGAAATACGAGTCAACAAACACGGGTTCCCAGCAGTGAAAAATACACGAGTACGATACAAGCACGTCAAAACAGGCGATACAGTTAAGTTCACGCTGGATACTGACCGCAAGAATTCACGAGCCGGAACCTATACGGCGCGAGTGAAAAAACCTACTGCAAAGGGTTTTGAGGTTTTAATTAATCAGTTTCGTATTGGAGTTTCTACCATAAAAAACGTGAAGTTTATTCACCGACAGGACGGCTACTCATATCGATTTTAGTTCACTCCGTTTCACCCCAGAATACTCCGATATTCTGCTATCTAGTAATTAGACATAAGGACTCATGGCTAAACAACTCAACCTACTTTCCGGGCAAGTAATTTCTACGCCTCTGCACGCCGAGATGCAGCAATCGTACCTCGAATATGCCATGAGTGTGATCGTCGGGCGAGCTTTGCCTGATGTCCGCGACGGTTTAAAACCTGTGCACCGTCGAATTTTGTACGCGATGCACGAACTCGGTTTGACACCAGACCGACCTTACCGCAAGTGCGCCCGGGTAGTTGGAGATGTTTTGGGAAAATATCACCCCCACGGCGACCAATCGGTTTACGACGCTCTGGTGCGAATGGCTCAGGAGTTTTCGAGCCGCTATCCTTTGCTGGCGGGTCACGGCAATTTCGGTTCGGTGGACAATGACCCTGCTGCTGCGATGCGCTACACGGAAACTAGACTGGCATCGATCGCCCACGAAGCCATGCTAACCCAAGTCGGTGACGCAACTGTTGATTTTACTAATAACTTTGACAGTTCGCAGCAGGAACCGACGGCGCTCCCTGCTCAGTTGCCGTTTCTGTTGCTCAACGGTTGTACTGGCATTGCTGTCGGGATGGCTACTAATATCCCGCCGCACAATTTGGGCGAGGTGGTAGACGGTTTAATTGCTTTGATTGAAAATCCGGAGATCTCGGATGAGAAGTTGATCGAACTAATTCCGGGCCCGGATTTCCCGACCGGAGGGGAAATCGTCTCTACAGAGGGCATTGTTGATGCCTACACTAAGGGTCGAGGTAGCATTGCGGTCAGGGGTATAGCTGGGGTGGAAGAAGTGCCTGGGAATCGCAAGGTGCGAACTAAAACGGCGATCGTCGTGACGGAGTTTCCGTTTCAGGTAAATAAGGCAGCTTGGATTGAAAAGGTGGCGGAGTTGGTGAATGCCGGCCGCCTCGACGGTATTTCTGATTTGCGTGACGAGAGCGATCGCGAAGGCATTCGAGTTGTAATTGAACTTAAACGAGAATTTACTCCAGAGGCGGTGCTGGCTCGTCTTTACCAACAAACTGACCTGCAAACAAATTTTGGCGCGATTTTGCTGGCAATTGTCAACGGTCAACCCCGACAGTTGACCTTGAGACAATTGTTGCAAGAATTTCTCGATTTCCGAGAAGTGACTCTCACCCGCCGCTACAATTACGAGTTGCAGGCGGCAGAACGTCGCTGTCACATTGTCCAAGGCTTAATGTTGGCTTTGACAAATCTTGATACTGCGATCGACATTCTCAGAAATGCTCCTGACGGGACTACTGCTAAGCAAACTTTCCAAGTTCGCCTTAATCTGAGCGAAAGTCAAGCTGATGCGATTTTGGCGATGCCGATGCGTCGGCTGACTGGTATGGAAAGGCAAAATTTGCAGTCTGAGTTGGATGAGTTGATGGGGAATATTCAAGAATTGCAGCGGTTGTTGAGCGACAGGCGCGAACTTTTGAAGGCTTTAAAGAAGGAATTGCGATCGCTAAAACGCAAGTACGCTGACGAACGTCGCACTAAATTTGCCAATGGAACCGGACGCGCCAGAACTGCACAAACACAACCGGCTGGCAAGAAAAATGCTGGTGTGAAGCCTTTGTTGCCGGCAACAATTTCACCTAATTTATTGCCCGATATTGAACCGGAGGAAACTATTGTTGAATTTTCGCACAAGCAGTACGTGAGACGATTGCCCGCTGCGGAACGCCCGCGCTCGAAAAGTCGCGAAAAATCGGTTTCAGCTTTAGAAAAAAATGAAGATTTTATTGTGACGGCAAACCTGACAAAAACCGATCGCACTTTGGTCGTCTTAATTCCTAACGGCAAAGCTTATCCGCTGAAAGTGGCTGATATTCCTAGTAGCAGCCAAAAAGACCGGGGAACGCCGATTGTTAGTTTGTTGTCGCCCAGTGCTACTAAAGAAAGTGCGGGTCGTGCTTTCTCGGAAATCACAGTTGCACACTTTATTTTGCCGGAAAATTCGGAGGCTGCGGATTTAGTAACTCTGACTCAACAAGGCAAAATTAAGCGCTTGCCGATGCAGGAATTTGCTGAGCTGACTAATCGCGGCGTGACTGTTGTTAAACTCAAGGAGGACGATCGACTGCGTAATGCTAGTCTCAGCAAAGTTGGCGACCAAGTGGTCGTCGCAACTTCGGGAGGTCGAGTCCTCCGATTTGATGTTGATGACGAACAACTGCCGCCCATGGGCCGCACCGCCCAGGGTTCTCAAGTCACCAGGTTGCGGAAGCAGGAACAGTTGGTGGGTTGTATTACGATCGACCGGGAGGACAGTCTGGTGCTAATTTCGGAGTTGGGTTGGGCTAAACGAATGCCTGCGGGTTCTGTCAGGCTGACTAACCGCGGCGAAATTGGCACTCAAGCTTTTCGCTTTGCAGAGCCTAAAGATGCTTTGGTTGGATTGCTGCGGGCTGTTCCGGGTACGGATGTTAAACTTTTTACGACTGCTGGCCGCCTGCTGCGATCGACTACTGATGCTATAGCTTTTTGGGGGAAGGATGCTCCGGGCGATCGGGTTTTTGACCTCAATCCTGGTGAAAGAATTATCAAGGTTATCAGTAGTCAATAGTCAATAGTCAGTAGTCAGTAGTCAGTAGTCAGTAGTCAATAGTCAGTAGTCAGTAGTCAATAGTCAGTAGTCATTGGTAATGGGTAATTATTTGGGGAGCATCTCAGTTTTGTTTTTATAGTGCTGTCCCCGCTCGCGAGGGTTAGATCGGCAAGCGACCGGGGACGATCACACTAAAAGAAAAAATTATTTTTACAAAAATGAAATTCTCCCATTATTCTTCCCTCTTCCCTCTTCCTTCTTCCTTCTTCCTTCCTCCAAATCTAAAATCTAAAATCGTTTGATGGCGCAAGTTGTATTAGAAAATATCTACAAAAGTTTTCCCCTCCGCCAAGGAGAACAGGAAAAAGTAGCAAACAACGTCGCAGAAAGTGTCTCAACAGAGACTCCTAGCTCTTCGTCTAACACTGTTTTGCGGCGGATTAACCTGACCGTCCTCGACGGGGAATTCATGGTGTTGGTGGGGCCTTCGGGCTGCGGAAAAAGCACTTTGCTGCGATCGATCGCAGGTTTGGAAGTTTTGACAGCCGGCAATATCTGGATTGGCGATCGGCTCGTTAATGATTTACCTCCAAAAGACCGAGATATCGCTATGGTGTTTCAAAATTATGCTCTCTATCCTCACTTAACAGTCTACGATAATCTCGCCTTTGGATTGCGCCGCTCACAGAAGGAAGAAGGAAGAGGGAAGTCGGAAGAAGGCCTTTCGGCTTCGCTAAAGGTAAAAAGAGGGAAGAGAGAAGAAGGAAGAGGGAAGAGGGAAGAGGGAAGAAGGAATGAGGAAGCAGAGACAGTGACAGTGACAGAAAAAGGAAGAAGGGAGAAGGTAGAACTAATCAGGAATAAGATAGAAGAGGGGATTAATTATTTAGCTTCTAATACTGTAAGCAAAGAGCGAATATATACTTTAGGGGAGGACTTTTTAGTGGGAGCAACTCGCAAGCTTCCTCCGGGTTTGCGCTATTTGTCGGAACGGGAAAAGGCGGTAGGAGAAAGAGTTAGGGCGGTAGCTCAATTATTGCAAATAGAACCGCTTTTAAATCGCTTGCCGAAACAACTTTCGGGAGGACAAAAGCAGCGGGTGGCTTTGGGTAGGGCGATGGCTCGAAATCCTCAAGTGTTTTTGATGGACGAACCTCTATCAAATCTTGATGCGAAGTTGAGGGCGGAAACTCGATCGCAAATTGTGCAGTTGCAGCGGCAGTTGGGCACTACCACTATTTATGTGACTCACGACCAAACTGAGGCGATGACTATGGGCGATCGCATTGCTATTATGAATGCTGGCCAGCTTCAGCAAGTCGCTAAGCCTCTGGATCTTTACAACAAGCCAGCTAATCTGTTTGTGGCTGAGTTTATCGGTTCTCCACCGATGAATTTTTTGCCTGTCCAATTTACCGCCCCGCTGTTGATTTCTCACCCGCAGTTTCGCTTTACTTTACCCGATATTTGGGCGAAAAATTTACAAAAATATGACGGGCGAGGACTGATTTTGGGCATTCGCCCGGAACATCTCAGCATTAACCCTCCTGCTACCAAAAATTTGTCGGTACAAGTGGAAATTGTGGAGGCTTTGGGACACGAAACTTATTTGCGGGTGTGTTTGACTGACGATCGGGCTGTGCGGATGCAGGTGCGGGTGCCTCCCGAGCGATCGATCCGTGTTGGCGAGGAGCTTTGGCTGGCGATCGCCCATGACAAAATTCACTTGTTCGATCCTGATACCGAATTGGCGATTTTTCCTCGGTAGGAAACAGGAGAAAGGTCGATCGACCTTTGCGATCGATATCACACATCACAAACTTGCATTTTTTTCAAGTAACTGTTATATTAATTAACATGAGCCTTACAAAAGTTAATGAAGGGAGTTCGCACTATGCAAGAACAAAAACGCAACGCTTGGAACTGGGGCTTCAGCGCAGGTGCTGAAAATTGGAACGGTCGTTTAGCAATGATTGGTTTCTCTGCCGCTGTCATCATTGAATTGGTTTCCGGTCAAGGCGTGCTGCACTTCTGGGGCCTGATCTAATTTTCTAGTTAAAACTTTTCAGACACTGCAAAGCTTGGGAGTTCTTTTGGGGACTCCCAAAATTTTGCCCGTGCGTTTTTAGCAGCGCAATTTTTGCAGGAGAATTTACCCGCAGCAAATAGCTAATTGCCGTCGTGCATTGAGCAGTACAATGTTTAACAGCGATCGCTCTTTTTGGGGTAGGGGGTTCCACCCCAAAAGAGTAAATCACTCTTTTGGGTGATGCGAGAGAAATGCTCTAGCGGATATATTCTTTTAAGATGCTGTTACGGTTGGGATGGCGCAATTTCCGCAGGGCTTTAGCCTCGATTTG
Organism: Microcoleus sp. PH2017_34_RAT_O_A; assembly: GCF_020737885.1. NCBI lineage: Bacteria > Bacillati > Cyanobacteriota > Cyanophyceae > Oscillatoriales > Microcoleaceae > Microcoleus > Microcoleus sp. PH2017_34_RAT_O_A. The sequence continues at coordinate 49,996 of NZ_JAEQDD010000006.1, forward strand.
GCGAATCCTCTCGCGAGTGACGTTAAAGATTTGACCAATTTCCTCCAAGGTCTTCATCCGTCCGTCATCTAAGCCGTAACGCAGCCTCAGTACATCCCGTTCTCGGGGGCTGAGAGTGTCCAAAACGCTTTCCAAATCTTCCCTGAGCAAGTTCTTTGAGACTTGATCTTCTGGCGTTTCCCCGTCAGATTCAATAAAGTCTCCCAGACGCGAGTCTTCCTCTTTGCCGATCGGAGTTTCTAAAGAAATTGGCAACTGTGCGGATTTAGCAATAAAGCGCAACTTCTCGATGGTCATCTCCATCTTGGTGGCGATTTCTTCTTCCGTAGGCTTGCGGCCCATTTCCTGAGAAAGCAGCTTGGTAGTTTTTTTGATCCGCGAGATGGTTTCGTAAAGGTGAACCGGGAGGCGGATAGTCCGGGATTGATCGGCGATTGCTCTGGTGATGGCTTGACGTATCCACCAAGTTGCGTAGGTGGAAAATTTGTAGCCTTTTTCGTGGTCGAATTTTTCAGCAGCCCGGATTAGACCCAAAGAGCCTTCTTGAATCAAATCTTGGAAAGACAAACCGCGATTCATGTACTTTTTGGCGATCGACACCACCAAACGCAGGTTTGATTGCACCATCTTCTCCTTGGCGCGCCTACCAACGTGGAGTCGGTGACGGAATGCAGGTAGTGCCATGTCTACAGCAGTAGCCCATTCGTTGTCTTTAGGTTCGCGGTCTAACTCTTCGAGCAATTGTTCTCGAACTCGCTCCAATTCCAGCAAATCTGCAATCTTGCGGGCGAGTTCAATCTCTTCGTCTGCTCGCAACAGTCGAATCCGACCGATTTCTTGCAGGTAGAGACGAATAGAGTCTTCTGTATAATGCTTTTTCTTTGCCTGAGCCCGACGGCGGGCTTTCGCGCCTTTGCCAGCTTTAGTGTCGTCCTCCTCAGACGGGTTGTCTAGAAAATCTTCTCGATCGTCTTCTTCGTCGATAAAGAGTTCCAACTCGCTCTCAGGTAGAACGCTTTCGGCGTTCCTCAGCAACTCGATAGTTTCCATTTTGGGTGTAATTTTGGTTTCGAGTACGGTGTTAGCCTGGATCATGCCGCCTTCCTCATGCTCCTGAATTAAAGAATAAATAACAGTGGAATAGTGTCTGTTTGTAGTTTAGACAAGTTAGCCAGTATTGACATTCCCGCAGGAAGAAATCGTGGAATTTTCGGTCTGCTAAGTGAAGCAGTAACCGAAACCGCAACAATTTTATGAGTCAAAGTTCGAGCTCTGGGAAAGAAGTAGCCAGCGCATTCACTCGATCGCCGACTTTAACGTCGCAACCTCGGATTGAGCGTGCGGCTTTTTCTTGTTTGGGCTAGTTAACGCATCGTCTGCGATACCTGACCCAGAAAAGCAAACCCGGAGATGCGATCGCACCTCAAAAAATACTGGCTTTTTTACTCGGCACTTCGATGTTTTACCCGTACAAGTTTTCTGGCACGGAACCCTCTAACTTTTCTGTTATGGGTGTCCAACTTTTGATTTGCTTGCTGCTTTCACTCTGGTCGTCAGACATCACAGTTGCACGGCAAATTTTCGCCACCTTGGATGCGGGTCTGCTGCCTCAAATGTAACAGCAGAGAGTCGAAGCACCAAACTGTGAGAATCGGATCTTGGAAAGACCCTTACGATTGTAGCCGTTCTCACAAAAAATGGAAGTTGTTTTCCGTTTTTTGTCAAGAACCTAGAAAACTTTGTCAGCTTAGCTTGACAATACTGACTCATGTCTGGCTCAGCTAAATCCTGAGAACGGCCCGGAAAAACTTGGGCGCGATCGAACGGCGCTGTTTTGTGTGGATATCTGGGTTAAAGGCTGCGGCGCAGTCTGCCAGAGAGTTAGCAGACAATTTTTGACTTGCCGGAATTGAGACCAATACAATCCGTGTAGATGCACCCATCTTTACCCTGTTTCCCTGAATTGAATCATACGCAATCTGCGATTGAATAAAGCTTGTGAGCTTTAGTTGTAAGTCGGCAACTCTCTCATGAGAGACCGACGATCGCCCCCAATGAAGCGTTGCGGGTTTAGTAGTGCAACAGGGGCTTTCTTTGTTAAGTTAGCTCAATTTTGAAAAATTGGGGCTGCTTTTGACATTACATCACATTAAGTTCGTAACGTCACATTCTCATTTAAGCTTGTCTGTGAGCTTTGCGGTCTCAGAGATAACAGCCAGAATGAGAAAGTTTGCTAAGAGTTCGCTCCTGCGGTAATTGTTACGCTGCGAACTGTTCGGGGATTGCTTGTCTCTCTAGCTAATATCTACATTCATTTTAATCTCAGAAACAACTTAAGTCCAATATTACTAAGTTTACCTCGATCTCGCCGAGGCAGATCTTCCTCACGGGCGATCGCCTCCATGGCGACACTTGATGGATTTGAGAAACTCCAAGCTCTCTTGAGAGGAGCTAGCCGTTCAACCGACACCTGTTCCCTCAAAAAATGCGATGGTAGACCCGCGATCCCAACCATCATGGTATAGCTGATTCCATCGAAAATCTCAAATCGAAAATTGTCTGACCTGATTGTTGAAAAGACGTGCAACTTTATACTTAATTAAAAAATATCCGCTGCAATATAAAGACACGATGAACCTTTTCTCCGCAATACTAAGTAATATTACGGGACGACCTGCTGTATTTAAAACCAACTCATGCTATTTTAGATGCAAGATTGGGGATTGGGCATGGGGAATGATTCATGGGATCGGGACTAGGATCTGACAAAACAGTTGTCTTCTGTTGGAAAACAGGGAGCGGCAAAACCAGACTCAGGCTTAAGTATAAAGGTTGGTGGCAAGGACAAAAAATTTGCCGCCATCATTATCCTATTAAAAACAACTGTGCAACCGATCGCGATCGCCACTCCTGTTGGGCACTCAATCACCGCTTGGCGACTCCAAACCTCCGACAACCGCGATCGAATAATTAAACTGACTCAACTGCACGATAATAAAAAGCTTCAAGGGCTGCGACGCAAGTTTTATCGCCGTACAGACGCCCTTGTCTTTGCAAAATTCGATCGGCAATACTCTGCCTCCATTCCGATTCTAAGCCCAGCCTCACAGCTATTTTTACGTATTCTGCTGCGGTTTGAGCAACTGTTTCGGTGACTCCGAGCATTTCCAAAATCCCAGAGGAATGGCGGCCCCGCATAAATTCTCCCGGACAAGTGACAATTGGTAAATTGCAGGCGATCGCTTCCAAAGTCGTGTGACCTCCAGACCAACCGAAACTGTCGAGAAAAACATCAGACAAAAGTTGAAGATTCCAATAAGCTTTCTCATCCATTTTAGGTAAAATCGCGCAAAAATCAGCGCTATCCAAACCGTACTTAGCAAAAGTCCGCTGGAGGCGCTGCTGAAACAGTTTACCAATATCAACATTCGGACGTGATATAAAGGCAAACTGAGCTTGAGGAACCTGTCGGGCAATTTCCGCGAATATGTAGTCGTGCTGCGGCAGGTATTTGCAGAGAGTTTGACAGCAGAGATAAACAACAGCCCCCTCCCGCAGGCAAAAATTTGCACGAGTGGCCGTTGTGCTAGGAATCGTGGGCTGCGGGTAAGAAATGCCAATATTCGGCAAGCGAATTAATTTTTCGGAATAGTGCAAAACAGCATTTTCCGGTTCCATCAAGTCGCTGGAGAGGAAGTAATCGACGGTGGGCAATCCTGAAGTCACCGGATGCGCCCAGGAGGTACACTGAATGGGAGCAAGGCGCAAGGCTGCAAGTTGAGTCATTTGCGGTTGCAGCCCAATATCGAGGAAAACCAGTACGTGTAATTGGTCAGCAATAATTTGTTGGCAGATTAATTCTAAGTTGCCGGGGATGTAGTGAAAAGTATCGCTGTAAAATCGGAACTGTTGAGTAAAGTTGTCTTGCGTCTCGGTAATTTGATAGCAATATACTTCAAATTCGCTGCTGCTGTGTTGCAGCCAGCCGAGGGTTAATTTGCCGACTGTATGTCCCCACAAGCAACCAGATATGTAGCCGATGCGAATTTTTCCGGTTTTGCTGGGGGGAGGTAGCGGTAAATCCTTTACCCACTGCGGGTAGTTAGCAGCCATGACTTTGCGAACAAATTGCCCGTACTGTTTCTGGATATCTAAGTCGTTGCCGCCTTGGTAAGCTAGAAAGAAGTTGGTGTGCTGACTGATAATTGTTAAGGCTTTTTGTTGGCCTGCATCTGTATCGAGGCTGGTTTGTTGAATTAACAGTTTGATTCCCGTCTCGAACCGATCGCGATAAACAGCTATTTCCTCTACACTTTGATAAATCACCGGCAGAATTAAATACTGTCCCGGATTAAAAAAGCTGTCTTCGGGAAATAAACTCGACGCATCGGTCGCAATTGCGATCGCTTCTGAATTTCTCCCGGATGCTACCAAAGCCAAGACTAAATTGCGGTAAAGACTGGCGTCTGCTGGATAAAGCTCGATCGCCTCCCGGCAAACTTGAATGGCGGCTGCATATTCCTCTAAATGTTGGTAACACTCAGCCAAATTCAAGTATAATTGAAGGTCGCCTGTTTGAACTTCTAAAAATTTCCTGTACTCGATAACGGCTTGTTGATATTCACCGCGCCCATAGCAATCGTTGCCAAAATAAAGGTATGCTTGAATTGGGTCATTTTTGAGACGGCGGGCAAAGTCGAGATTGGCGACAACTTCAGCAGCATCGGGCTGCAATTGCAGGGCAGTTTCGTAAAGCTCGATCGCGCGATCGACTTCTGTTTTCGACAGTAGCAAGTTTCCCAGATTCAGATAGCTGCCAAAATGAGCGGGATTAAGTGCGATCGCTTGACGGTAAATTGACTCAGCTCGATCGACATCGCCGATTTGTCCTAAAATATTGCCTAAATTATTATAAGCATCAATGCAGTTGGGTTCGAGGGCGATCGCCTCTCGATAAGCTCTTACGGCACCGATAACATCCCCGGTTTTTTCCAACACCAAGCCCAAGCTGTAATGAGCGCCAGCTACGGAGGAATCCACCGCCAAACATTCGCTCAGCAGATCTTGCGCTTCTCGATACCGCTCTGTGGCATAATAAAGTGTACCGAGGTTTTGCCAAGCATCTACTTGATTTGGATCGTACTGCAAAACCTGCTTGTACTTCTCCTCTGCTGCTATAAATTTTCCGGCTTGGTGCAGGTTTAAAGCTTGACTGTACAGCTCTGCGGTGATTTTTTTTCGATCGGATTGCTGCAAATCGTAAATTGATTGAATCGCAGCCTGACTGCCCAATTGCTGAAAAGTTGACCACTCGTAATTGCCGGATGTATTGACGACATCCCAACTAAAAACCTGCAAGCCATTCCAAGCATCGCTAAATTCAGGTGCAGAAAAATCAAATAGCAGTTGGCATTGAGGGTGGGCGGCGATAAAATCCCAGTTGGCTTGACGCGGAGTCTCCCAATTGCTATTGCTGACAACAATCAGTGCCGAGTCTGCTAAAAAAGGTTTGGATAAAAGTAAAGCTAGTAAGTGCGATCGATAATCGTGAGCGGCATCATAAAACAATACACCAATGCGATCGGCAGATTGCATTTCCCGCAAATCCCAGAAAAATTCCTCAAAATTTTGATTGCAAAAAACAACTTGTTCCGATATATTAAAGTTGGCTAGGTTTTCTCCTAAATTATCGCTGCTGTCGCCAAAAGTATCAAATTCCGAAAAGTCATCAACGGCACAAGCGGTTATTTGTGAATGATTTAGCAGCGTACCGATTAAGCTGCCGCCTTGAAAGCAGCCGATTTCGCAGTAAATTTCTTCGGGAGACATACATTCGACAGCAAAATTTAGCAACTGCATTGCATTGGCTGTCGTTGTGGTTTGCAGAGAGTTGATTATTTGCTGAAATTGACTGGATTTTGGTTCGGCTTGCGGTGTCCCCCAGTTATTGTACAACTCGGATATGTGTTCGAGAAATGTTTGGTATTTCATCTTTTGCGTTTGCTTGTCAAACAGTTCGTAGTCAGGACTTTAGTCCTCGGAAAAGAAAGGACCCAAGTCCGAACGATCAAACCTTTTTAGACTAGAGTATTGAGAAAGGCAAGGACTAAAGTCCTCACTACGAACCTTTTTTAGGACTATAATTATAAGAGAAGAAAGGACTGAAGTCCTCACTACGAACCTTTTTGTAGGACTATAATTATAAGAGAAGAAAGGACTGAAGTCCTCACTACGAACCAATCTTTCCTATTACTGCTGGTTCCGCAGCCGGGGATTGACAAATTCGTTCAATCCTTCTCCCACCAAAGACAGCCCAACAACCATTAAAGTCATTGCCAAACCGGGAAACAAAGCCGTCCACCAAATGCCCGTAGGTAGCGCATCTAAAGCTAAACGCAAATCGTGTCCCCATTCCGGAGTTTCTTCGGGAAGTCCCAAACCGAGAAATCCTAAGCCTCCTAATGTTAGAATTGCATCGGCGGCGTTGAGCGCGAACAGCACCGGTACGCTCTGAATTACGTTGAGAAACAGGTAGCGCGACAACACTGTCCAAGTGTCTGCACCCATGGCGCGGGCGGCTTCGACAAATAATTCGGTTTTGACGCTGGCGGTGTGATTCCTGACGACGCGGTAGTATTGAGGGATGTAGGAAATGCTCAGGGCGATCGCAGCATTCAATACTCCTTTTCCCACGACAAATGCTAAAGTTAACGAAAGCAGCAATCCCGGCAACGTATAAATTGTATCCATTAAAAATAACAGCACGCGATCGAGCTTGCCGCCCAAATAACCGCTAACCAAACCCAGCGGCACGCCGATAAACAAACTCAACGCTGTGGCTAAAATCACCACTTGCCAAGCCGCCCGCGAAGCAAACAGCGTGCGCGAAAAAACATCGTAGCCGCTGCGGCTGGTACCGAACCAATAATTCGCCGACGGCGGTTCGTGAATCGGGTTAATCAAAGCATCGGTAGGATTTTGCAGCCATCCCCAACCTTGCATGACGGGAGATAAGGTTGCTACTATGATAAATAAGGCAGTTATTGCCAAACCCGCCCACATCATTTTCATTGACAGGCTTGACGGTGAGGCAATGTTGAGAAATCGCGGTAATTGAACTTTGTTTAGTGTCATGTTTCGCCGTTTACTGATTGAAGCTTTGTCGGATTTTTGCTAAATTTTCCTGGGCTGCTGTGCAGTTTTCATCGAAAGTCAGCGCTAGTTCAAATGCCGATACTGCATCCGACCAGCGCTTCAGGTTAGTATAAGCTAGACCCAAACAGCAAGCCGGGTCGGTGGTGGTGAAACTTGGCTCGAAAGGCTCTCTTGTATAGTAGCTGTTATCTTTACCCAGTTTCAGGCAATTCTCAAAGTAAGCAACGGCACCTAACGGAAATCCTAGATTAATTAATGTCATGCCAGCTATATAATTTAGGGGAGGATAGTTGGGACACCATTCCAGACCTCGCTGACACAGTAACATGGTTGTTTCATAGTCTCGATTTTGGAGCGATCGCCCTGCTAAAGTAAAAACTAAGGAGGGAATGAAACCAAATTCTTCTGGAGGGTTGCCGTCTATCAAATGCGGAAACAATCTTTCTAATGCTTCCTCCCAGCAGTCTCGCGCTTTTTCGTCCTCGCCCGCTGAGCCGTACATCCCAGCTAGGGAGTACAATAGCATGAGACTAAGCCCTTCTTCTTGTCGGGCCAGCTCTAAGATGGGAATATTGCGGTTGACAACTTTGGCGGCGACTTGTTGGTGGCTGTTAGCGTGATGCAATACTCTGACACTATCTAAACTTCGGACTTCACTGTCGCTAAAACTGCGGTTTTGATACTGAATTTGCTCGTGAAAACGACCGACATATCTAATTTCTGGGAGATTGCGAAACAAGCGGATCATGTGTAGCGGAGTCATTCCCGCTTGATGCCTTACTTCTGTTCTAATTATTGAATAAGCGAGCGCTTCTGGGTGGAATTTGAGGGTTTCTCTAAAATCTACTGATGTGACAACTAACTCCTCATCTGCATCCAGCACTAAAATCCACTCACCCGTCACTAAAGATAAAGCATAATTCCGCGCCGTCGCAAAATCGTCGCACCACTCAAAATATCCCACTTTTGCTCCGTACTGAGTGGCAATTTCCGGCGTACCGTCCTGAGAACCCGTATCGACTACAATTATTTCATCAACGTAGGGTTGAACGCTAGCCAAACAGCGCGCTAAATTCTCGCTTTCATTTTTGACGATCGCACAAAAAGATAAAAATGGTTTTTGTCCGAGTGCTGCCCTAATGCTCATTTTTTATCCTGATATCTTGCAACTCAAACAAGTTCGCTGTCGCTGGGAAGGTAGAGTGCTGCTAAAATGCTTGGTAGAGCAATAAGATCTCTGCCAACACTGAACTCATCAATAAATGTTTCCGTAAAAACGTCGCCGTAAGGCAAGAGTAAATCCATTAGGCTTTCTGGAGTGTACTTGCGAACGTGCTCTGGTTCTTCATCAGGGCCGAGGCAATCGTTGGGTACGGCAAAAAAAGCTCTGCCGCCCGATCGCAACACCCTAACTATTTCTATCACGCACGCTCGATCGTCGTCGATATGTTCCAAAACTTCTGTTGCTACTACAACATCAAAACTGCGATCGGGAAAAGGAATTTCGGGTAAAGTTGAGACTACCCCTGAGATCTGTTTGGGAAGTTGGGCGATCGCAGCTTCGGAAATATCTAACCCAGTTACAGAATTGCCAAACTCTAGCAACTGAGAAGCCAGGACACCTGCACCGCATCCGAGTTCTAACACTTCCAGCCCGTGTCCGACAGCCCAACAAACTCTGCCGAAGCAGCCGGGATATCGACGCCAAGTTCCGCGGCCTTCTTCTTGCCAAATCTTATTCCAGTAGTCTGGCTGGAGATTCAAGTTAGTTTCTGTCATGTGATTGGCAAAGTTCCCCGATCGTACTTTTGTGAACGCTCCGAACCCAGTGTCATGAACCCGGTTTCTGGTAGGACGAGCGTCAGTCTAATTTTATCAAATATCATCGCAGGCGATCGACCAGGTTCGTAGTGAGGACTTTAGTCCTTCAGGTTCGTAGTGAGGACTTTAGTCCTTCAGGTTCGTAGTGAGAACTTTAGTCCTTCAGGTTCGTAGTAAGGACTTTAGTCCTTCAGGTTCGTAGTAAGGACTTTAGTCCTTCAGGTTCGTAGTAAGGACTTTAGTCCTTCAGGTTCGTAGTAAGGACTTTAGTCCTTCTTTTCCTGGTTCGTAGCAAGGAATGCAAGTCCTACCCAAAGCGCGGACTGAAGTCCTCACTACAAACCAATCTGGTTCGCGGTCATCCTCTACAGACACGAGGTTACAAATTGCTGGCAATTAACTCGCGATACTGGCTTTTCGGCTTAACTCCCTTGAGTTCAGTCATCAAAGCTTTGTCTTTGAAATACTGAATCGTCGGCGTACCAATCACGCCAGCATTTTCAGCAATTTCCGGATCTTCTTCGATGTCAATTTCCACGTAGTGAATTTTGCCATCGAACTCATCTATTACTTTGCTCAAAATCGGTTTGAGACTGTGGCAAGGGCCACAACTCGGAGCCGAGTATTTAACCACAATCAGTCGATCGCTCTCGTGGAACAACTTCCGCAAAGCAAAACCTCCTTCGTGGCGAGTGTCGTTGATATCAAAGTTCTCGCTGGTTTTGCGTACTTTTGGAGCGGGCGGCGCTGCTGCTTGCTGCGATTCCTTGGTTTGATGGAATTCCTGAGTCAAGCCGTTCGATGACAGCCACCTTTCGGCTAGCATCGCCCCCATACAGCCGCTACCGGCAGCAGTGATGGCTTGACGAAACTCGTGGTCTTGCACGTCGCCGACAGCATACACTCCATCGACGCTGGTTTCTACCGAACCGTGTTTCGTGGCGATATAGCTTAGTTCGTCGAGTTCTAGCTGACCTTGGAAAAGCTGAGTGTTGGGAGTGTGACCGATCGCGTAAAACAAACCCTTCACCAGCAAATCGCTCTCGGCGTCGGTCTCAATATTTCTAATTCTCAACCCATCCATCTTGCTCCCCGGCACTCCCAAAACATCCACAGCTTCGGTGTTCCAGTGCACGGTGATTTTAGGATTGCTCAGCACTCGGTCTTGCATGGCTTTGCTAGCGCGCATCTGACCGCGCCGCACCAACATATGGACGTGAGAGCCGTATTTTGTCAGATAAATAGATTCTTCTGCTGCGGTATCGCCCGCACCGATGACAGCTAAATCTACTCCTTTAAAAATTGGGGTGGCGCCGTCGCAAATCGCACAGGCAGAAATGCCGTGACTCCAAAATACGTGCTCGCTAGGCAAACCCAATCTTTTCGCCGTCGCGCCTGTAGCAATTACTATCGTGTGGGTTTTGATTTCTCGATCGTCCGATCGCACTGTAAACGGCCGCTGGGTTAAATCAACGTAAGTTACATCTTCTGTGTATAACTCGGCACCCCAGCGCACTGCTTGAGCTTTCATCCGATCCATCAGTTGCGGCCCGGTGATGCCTTCGGGAAAGCCGGGGAAGTTTTCGACTTCTGTGGTGGTCATCAGTTGACCGCCGGGAATTCCTCCGGTTTGGTAGCCTTCAAAAACGACTGGCTTCAGGTTGGCTCTCCCGGCGTAGATGGCTGCTGTGTAACCTGCGGGGCCAGAGCCAATAATTACTAGGTTTTCTACGGCTTGTTCAGTCATAGCTGCTTACTTGAACTCATAACGACTTCGTTTAATCTCAATTATAACAGAGATGGAGAAAGTTAGATCGAGCTTATTTCTATTGTTGAGCGGTTGAGGGCGATCGGGACAACTGAGGCTATTTTTATAAGTAAAAACAATAGAAAAAGTAATTTTGTTTTAAATGTTCAATCAATCTCCAAAAATCCCCAAAATTACTATCCTTCACTATTGATTCCATTCTCATTTGCTTGACGAATTTGCGCCGTTTGAGCTATTATAGGATTCTGATACTCAAGGGGTGCTATGACTATTTTTGCTTTTATCGCCTGAAACTCTTTAAAATCGTTAAATAAACGAACTCTGCCAATCTTAAAAATACAAGTTTTTGTGCAAAACAGGCATTTTATAAGTTAATAATTGTAACGGAAATTTTGGCAAATTTGACAAAATACCCTATCTATGATATGCAAGGTGGGTCGGAGCAATGGAATTGAGATTTTTAACCGCAGATGTACGCGGATTAACGCAGATAAAATGGATCGAACAAAGATATTGTTTGTGTGCAGCCAGAATAAGTGGCGGAGTTTAACAGCCGAGAAGATCTGCGAGAAAATTAGCGGGTACAGCGCGCGATCGGCTGGAACCGAAAAAGGTGCGAGAATTAGAGTCACTGAAGGTTTGCTTGGCTGGGCTGATGTCATATTTGTGATGGAGAAGAAGCACGGAGCTCGACTTCGCAGCAAATTTCCCGACAGTCTCAAAGGCAAGAAAGTTATTTGTCTGCAAATCTCCGACAATTACAGATATATGGAACCGGAGTTAGTCGAGATTTTGCAGGCGAAACTCGGCTTGTATATGGAAATGCCAGATAACGAGATAAATTTTATGGAGCGAGTTTTGGAACCGGAGGTGATGGATTCTTGGGAAGAGGCGATCGAATACGATTCGATGGACTTTACTGAGGTTAATGCTGCGTTTGCCAAGAGTGCGGCTGCTTTGGGGCCGGTTTTTGGAAACGTTTTGGACGCGGGTACGGGTACGGCGCGAATTCCAATCGCCCTCACTCAACTGCGGCCGGAATGGAAATTGACCTGTATTGACTTGTCGGCAAATATGCTGAAAGTTGGAGCGCAGAATGTGGAAAAGGCTCGAGTGCGATCGCAAATTAATCTCGAATTAATTGATGCTAAAGCCATGCCCTATCCCGACAATAGTTTTGACATGGTGATTTCCAACAGCATTATCCACCATTTGCCCGATCCGCTGCCGTTTTTGCAAGAAGTCCGGCGGGTTTTGAAGCCGAACGGAGCAATATTTTTGCGGGATTTACTCCGGCCTCTGAATGAGATAACCAGGGATAATTTAGTTCAGATATATGCGGGAGATTGCAACTCCCATCAGAAACAATTGTTCAGTGATTCGCTACAAGCGGCTTTTACCCTGGATGAAATTCAGACGATGATTGAAACTGCGGGTTTGGAGGGCTTGAGGATTTATGAATCTTCGGACAGGCACTGGACGGCCGAGCGGGTTTGGATGTAAAGTGTGGATTGTGCGATCGAACTAAATTTTTCCTAGTCGCTCCAGAATTATCTCATATCCCATCAAAGTTGTTCGTAGTGAGGGCTAAAGTCCTCAAATTTTGATGAGGACTAAAGTCCTGACTACGAATCAATTTTTGCCGCTTATCTACTTAATCAACTTTTGAAATTTTGATGAGGACTAAAGTCCTGACTACGAACCAATTTTTGCCGCTTATCTACTTAATCTAACTTTACAGTATCGAATATGACCCGATCGCGCCCTGCGTCTTTTGCCTGATAAAGCGAACGATCGGCTGCTGCAATCAAATCTTTTTTTGAGATTGTCGGTACAGGAACCGTACTCGCTACTCCCAAACTTAGTGTAACACAAGGGGATACTGGCGAGTTAATATTTTCAATTGCCATTTTTTTCACCGAGACTCTAATATGTTCTGCAATCGAGACAGCAATCTTTGGTGAAGTTCGAGGCAAAATTACCGCAAATTCTTCACCTCCGTAACGAGCCACCAGCATTTCCTCCCAAACTTCGCCTGCCGAGTCATTTACCGCCTCAACAATTTTTTGTGCTACCTGCTGCAAACAAGCATCTCCCGCCTGATGTCCGTAACTATCGTTGTATTTCTTAAAAAAGTCAATATCACATAAAATCAAAGATATTTCTGCTGCTTCTTGTCCCAATCTCTGCCATGTCTTATCTAAATATTCGTTAAAACAGCGGCGGTTTGCTACCAAAGTTAAACCATCGGAGTTAGCAAGGCGATACAATTCGGAATTAGCTGTTTTTAATTGAGAATTAGCTGCTTCTAGTTCAGATTGTATTACCGATAAATTGTAATAAAGCTCGCTAATATACCAAGTAGCTTGTTGGTGAATTTGAGCTAAAGCTACCAATACTTGATGCACGTCTAACAGTCGGTAAACTTGAGGTGCTAACTGCACAACAATCGGCTCGTAAAGTAGTTCCGGCGGCCGCTGCACGGCTCGCTGAGCAGCCATGACAATTAAGGCTACTTCTGGTAAAATCAAAGTATCGGTTTGAGCTATTTGATACAAAGCCAGAATTGGTCTGCAAGCAAATATATCTACTCCGTATGGGCGACTCATCCTTTCCATAAATCGCCTGCGCGATATCATTCCTAAAAAATCTCCATTTACCGTCAAGATAACTCCCGGAAGCAGGGGGTGAGATTGAAACAACCGAGCTACGTCTTTGGCTAGGGATGAAGCTTCAATTTGAAAATTAAAGACAGCCAGATCCTTAAGAGTAGACTCTAAAGTTAAATTTTCAGGTGGTTTTTCAGGGAAGTTAGATGGCGCGATAAATTCCACAGACACAGCGCATATCCGAATGAACAATACAGCAGCAACAAATCTAGTGTCAGCTCTTGAATTATCTTAACATTTATTTATTAGCATTGGCTGTATTCTTGACTACAGTGTTTGTTTGAGGAGGGGCTGATTCGTTAGCTTCGGCAGTGTGGATTGCATTGGTTCATCCTCGCTTAATAATAGACTTATAGTATTCTTGATTTTTTTCTTGTTGGCTTGTTGTCGCGCAAGAAAAGGTTTCTGCGCCCGCCCTTAACTCATGTATGGCGCAGACTAACTCAACAAAATCAGTTTTTAAGCCGAGACGAACTCGTAACTAAGTTGTGCGTAAAAAACGCGGTTTCTTTGCCATTCCTCAAATCAAAACCTAAAGCCGCGAAGGGTGGTGAGAAACCCAGCAATTTCACAATTACCAGAAAGAATTGGTTGAAAGCCGGAACGTTTTTCGGGAGAAATTAAAATCAGACTATTCATTACTCCAATCCTCGGACTTAAGGGTAGAGATCACTCTCAAACTCTCAACTGTCAACTCTCAACTGTCAACTCTCAAACTGTCAACTGTCAACTGTCAACTCTCAAACTGTCAACTGTCAACTGTCAACTCTCAAACTGTCAACTGTCAACTGTCAACTGTCAACTGTTGAACTCACCAACCCCAAGTTCCGATTCCTCCCTTAAAAGGGCCGACAATATCTTTGGTAATCCAACCTCCGTAAAAATCTCCTGGTTGAGATTCCACTAATTCCCCGTCCACATAACAAGCATCCATCTGGCTCGGATAAACAGCCACGTAATCTTTAATAGCTGCAAAAACCTGATTGGGATGAGGATAAAACCAAGCAGCATTTACAACTTCCTTCGACCCTACCGTCACAGTGTAATAACCCGCTTGTCCCTTCCACTCGCACCAAGATCCCCGTGAAGTTTTATGCAAATATTCCATTTGGATGTCCTCGGGAGAGATATAGTAGGCTGGAGGGTGACTTGTCTCCAATACCCGAAACGGGCGGCGCGTATCGGCGATCGTCATTCCGTTAAAAATAATCTGTACGTGTTTGGTCGATTCCTCAAGACGAGGGGGGCGCGGGTAATCCCAAACCGACTCTTGACCGGGGCCTGGCTCTATGCGATCGAGGTTCACTTGTACAATCTCCCCTACAAAAAAACAATTAGCAACTTAGCATTACAATTTAATGTAGCCTTAATCTAGTCGCTTCTTCAGACTTGCGCCAGCTTTCTTAAACTCTCCATTATATGAGCATTCGCGGTATAGATGTTTCCGACTACCAGCCCAACGTCAATTGGCAAGCCGTTGCCAAGGGAGGCATTCTGTTCGCATTTGTCAAATCGACGGAAGGTGCAACATTAGTTTCCCAAACTTTCGCCCGGAATTGGGGGGGAATTAAAGCTGCGGGGATTCAACGCGGTGCATATCACTTTTTTCGACCGGAAAGCAGCGTTCAAGGACAAATAGATTTGTTCTTGAAAACTGTCAAACTCGAAGCGGGGGATTTGCCACCAGTCTTGGATGTGGAAACTACAGGCGGTTTGAGTGGGGACGAATTGTGCGATCGCGCGACAACTTGGCTCGAAGCAGTGGAAAAAGCCACCTCGATGCGACCAATTATCTACACCTACCCCGGTTTCTGGGACAACCTCGGGACACGGCGGTTGGCAGATTACCCGCTGTGGATTGCTCACTATACCAGTGCCGAAGAACCTTGGGTACCCGGTGGCTGGAAGACTTGGACTTTTTGGCAGTACAGCGACACTAGCACTGTGTCGGGTGTCTCGGGCAATGTAGATGCCAATATTTTTGAAAGCGTCCGAGAAGGCGCCGTAAATTATAAAGTTGCAGACATCCAGAAGCAATTAAGAAGTAAAGGCTTCTATCAAGGCGCGATGGATGGCAAATTTGGAACCTCTACCACAGCCGCCCTCATCTCGTTTCAGAAATCTCAAGGCCTCAATGCAGACGGCATGGCAGGCATCAAAACTTGGGCCGCGTTGATGAGAAAATCTCCCAAAGTAATTGTCCCCCCTACAGCGCCAACACCAACTCCGATACCAACTCCGACACCAATTCCGACACCAATTCCAGTACCAGCCGCGCGGCTGACTGAGCTATTGTCATCTTACCAAGCTAGTGCTGCTCAAGATACTGCCTTGATTTGGCTGCAAACTCAAGTTTCTACCTCTGTTTTAGGGGAATTTGCTCAAAAGTGGCGGACAACTGCCGCACCGGGCGACACTAATTTGCGATTGATAGATGTCAGCAAATTTTATCGCGGTTTGGCAGAACAAGACCAAGCTTTAGATTGGCTGCAAAAACAAATTTCGCCGGCTGTTATTGCCGAGTTCGCACAAAAGTGGCGCGCTCAATCGACTGTCCCAAATTCTACAATTCGGCTGATAGATGCCTGCAAATTTTATCGCGCTGCACCTAATCAAAACCAGGCTTTAGATTGGCTGGAAAAACAAGTCTCGCCAGCAACTCTATCGGAGTTTCTGCGCCGATGGCAGAATGCCAAATGATTTGAGATTAATTCCACAAAAGATGAATTTGGTTTTAATGCAATACCGTTTACTGATATAGCGCCCTGGGGGTAAAATCCGATGAGAAATAGATACTGCGTTGGCGCGTGCCTGCCCGTTGGCGAAGCCGCCCTGAAAGGGCTAGGGCTTATGCTTCGTTCCTCTCTTCGGACTATCTTAAGTAAACCGTATTTGGTTTTAATGTTCTGAAATTATGTAAATCCTAGATTGCTGGCAGATGCAACCGACGATGTAACGCAGATGTATTTCAAGATAGTTTCCGAATGAGTGCAAGAAGTTTCTTTGAGAATTAACTCGACATCAAATCTCCCCTTCTCCCCCTCTCCCCCTCTCCCCCTCTCCCTCTCTCCCTCTCTCCCCTTCTTCCCCTCGAACATAACAGACAATCTAGGCGCTACAGCTTACTCTCATCTTTGACGGTAAGAGAATTATCTGATAAAGTTATAGCCAATATCAACGTTTTTTAATTTTATTCACAAAAATCCAGGGCAGTGGCGAGTTTGTGCCAGCGTCAAGTATAGCGCCTGCAATCAAATCACCCCCGATCGCGCTTTTAAATCTTTTAAATTTTAAAACCGAGCGGGCAGCCTGTAACAATCATATCTATGGAAATCCCCTTTAACATCACCCTGTTGATGGTCATGACCGTCACCTGTGGTATCAGCGCTCAAGTTCTGGCCGCTTATCTGAAAGTTCCGGCGATCGTATTTTTGCTGCTATTCGGTATTTTAGCAGGCCCGGATTGCCTCGGACTGTTGCACCCCAATCTGTTGGGCAGCGGTTTAGAAGTGATGGTGTCTCTTTCAGTAGCCTTAATTCTGTTTGAAGGCGGCTTGAATTTGGAATTGCGAGATTTAGGCAAAGTTTCCGGTAGCATTCGCAATTTAGTTACTTTCGGCACTTTAATTACGCTCATTGGCGGCGGAATGGCAGCACACTGGTTGGGGGAATTTCCCTGGCCGATCGCATTTCTGTATGCTTCCCTAGTCGTCGTCACAGGCCCGACAGTCATTGGCCCGTTGCTCAAACAAGTATCCGTTGACAAACAAGTCGCCGCCTTGCTAGAAGCCGAAGGCGTTTTAATCGATCCAGTCGGAGCAATTTTGGCGGTATTGGTACTGAATATTATCTTAAACGGCAATGCTGATTTATTGGTCTTGTTCCGAGATTTAATCGTTCGCCTTTTAGTTGGCGCAGTCGTCGGAGTTGCCGGAGGGTGGCTGCTAGGATTCATTCTCAAGCGATCGCAATTTCTCTCAGAAGACTTGAAAAACCTAGTAGTTTTAGCAGGTTTGTGGGGATTGTTCGGCTTATCAGAAGAACTCCGCAGCGAATCAGGACTGATGGCAACAGTCCTCTCCGGCATCGTCCTCAGAGCGGCTGCTGTGCCGGAAGAACGGCTGCTCAGGAGGTTCAAAGGTCAACTCACAGTCCTCGCCATCTCCGTCCTGTTCGTGTTGCTGGCGGCCGATTTATCCCTCGCTAGTGTAGTTGCGCTCGGTTGGGGAAGTTTGTTTACAGTTTTAGCCTTAATGTGGGTAGTGCGGCCGATCAATGTGTGGCTGTGCACTTGGAACAGCGGCCTGAACTGGCGGCAAAAATTATTTGCTTGCTGGGTAGCGCCGAGGGGAATTGTCTCAGCGTCGATCGCCTCTTTATTTGCCATCTTGCTCACCCAGCGCGGCATCAACGGCGGCGACTCAATTAAAGCCTTAGTTTTCCTGACAATTATTATGACTGTTTTCGTACAAGGGCTGACAGCGGGATGGATAGCTCAACTGTTAGGAGTCACCTCAAAATCAGCAACAGGTGCAGCAATTGTCGGGTCAAATCCTTTAAGCAGATTAATTGCTCGCTTATTTCAAGAACGCGGAGAATCAGTCGCAATTATCGACACCAATCCGGAAGCTTGCGCGCAAGCAGAAAGAGAAGGTTTGCGAGTATTTTTGAGTAGCGCTCTCGACCATAGCGTGTTAGAAGAAGCCGGACTCGATTCGATGGGAACATTTTTGGCAATGACTAACAACGGCGAGGTAAACTTAGTATTAGCTCAGCGAGCAGCCGAGGAGTTTGCACCGCCGAGGGTTTTGGCATTATTCCCCAAAGACCCGCAAGCAAATGCGCCTGCAAATAATAGTAAAATTAATCAAGCCTTTGTCTCGGATTTGTCGCTGAAGGATTGGAACGAATATTTGACCGACAGCGAAGTAAAATTAGGGGAAACCGAGTTAAACAGCGAGGGATTGCAATTTCAGATTGCTCACTTGCAAGCTTTGGTGCAAGCCGGGGAGTTGGCGCCGCTGCTACTTGAAAGACAAGGATACTTGCAAGTTGTGTCGGCAACAGAGATTTGGCAAGCGGGCGATCGCATTATTTATTTGCTCTACGATCCTACACCAAAATTGTTAAAAAGATTGTCCGGTTCGTCCAACTCTCGCTTGACTTTGGAAAAGCATCAGGTAGTTGAAGAAGTGCCGATTCCTGCTCCGGTTTTAGAGAATGTTTTGGAGGAATCTATAATTGAAAAGGAAGCAGAAGTTTTGCTACCACCTGTTTCGCGGTAGGGACAGAGAGGGAGAAGAAGAGAGAGGGAGAACAGGAGAGAGGGAGAAGGGGAAAGAGGGAGAAGGGGAAAGAGGGAGAGGATTGTTGATATGCGATCGAAATACACAATTTGGCGGTACGGGAGGTTGACTTTTTTGTACAGATTCCGACTGCACTCTTTGCTGTGCCACTCTCATCGCGGAATCCCACAAATTTTTGTTGCGGACTCTTTCATCCGGGTCGATAATTCCTGCATCTTTCAATACCTCTGTCAGCAATTTCCACAAATGATAAGCAACGTATCGCCCTAAGTAGCATATTTGATAGTTCCGCGCGATCGCATAATTATTCTTGATTTCTTGGTATGTCAAACCATTTAAAACTCCTTGAATAATTTCTCGCTGTAAGCCGTTCAATGGTTCGCCTCTCTTTTCCTTTACCAGGTTATCTAGAATGTTTGTAGCTGATTCTGCATTCATAAAGTTACGCGGTAAGTTGACGGTTGACGGTTGACAGTTGACAGTTGACAGTTGACAGTTGACAGTTGACAGTTGACAGTTGACAGTTGACAGTTGATTTAGGATTACTTAAATCTTAAGCAACCCAGATGGGAAATTCATTCGTTCTACCCGCAGAGTTGATGAGGTATGAGGTGCAAGATTAATTGCGGGAAGGTGCAAGGTAGGTGAATGTGTAGGATAGGATATTTTATGTCTATGTGGTACACACAATCTGGCGATCGCCAATCCACAAAAAACGCGATCGCACATTTCTCTCAAATTCGATCGCCCTGAAACCGACCGAAAATTTGTCTGCTTTGTGGCACGGCCCGCCGGGGGTTGAAACCCCCGTCTCATATCAATTCCGGTTGCACGACCTATGATATAGAGGAGACGGCAGTGCCGTGTCCCTACCCCAGATTTATTGTAGGGACACGGCACTGCCGTCTCCTAATTTCGGCTACTAATAATTCCGATGCTAACGGATTTGATATAACGGACTAACCAATCAAATTCGATCGCACATCCACAAAAAACCCGATCGCACATTTAAATAGGATTTGGGATGAGTTTCTTAGGAGAATTATTATTCAGCCTCCCCAATCAAAGTAAATGCCGCCCAATTTCGCGGCTGGGGATGAGTTTTCATCGTGGTTAGCATTGCCTGCCGTAAAGCCTGTGCTTTGTCGGGATTACTTTGCAAGTTTCGATAAAATGCCTGCATCAATTCGGATGTCGGCGCATCAGGAACCGCCCATAAAGAAACAATTGCACTCGGCACTCCTGCCGAAATCAAAGCACGCGATAAGCCAATCACTCCATCCCCGGTAATTCTGCCTTCTCCAGTGTTGCAGGCACTTAAAACAACTAATACCATTTTTCTAAAGATCCGATAGAGATCGAACACGACAAGACATTGTAATTTATACACTTTCCCTGTTTGCCAAAGTCTGTCATAACTTAAAAAAAATGGTATAACATCCGTAGTTTGAGCAACAACCGGGAGTAAGGAACCCCACGCTTAAAAGCGGGGGCTTTTGGAAAGTCCGGCTCGTTTCGAGCGGTTCGAGAAGAAAGCCCGAACCTTACCAGAGACAGGATTAGACCTACGTTTTTAGAGTCATGATACCGGAAAATCCGTCGCTAGTTTTCCGCTCTATCGCTAAAAGTTAAACAGGCTTAACGGGGTTAAACCAGTGCTTTTGGCATAACAAGCTCATAAAACATTCAAGGGAGCGAACTTTACCCAGCAATGGAGGACTTTATGTCTAATTTTGTTTTTGTACTTGATAGTCACAAGCAACCGCTCAATCCAATCGGCCCAGGAATGGCTCGTAAATTGCTAACCACTGGCAAAGCTGCTGTTTTCAAAAGATATCCATTCACGATAATACTCAAGGTAGAGATAACAGCACCCCAGGAACCAATCACTCTTAAATTAGACCCTGGCTCCAAAACCACGGGAATTGCATTAGTCCAAGGAAAAAATGTAATCTTTGGTGCAGAACTAACTCACCGAGGTCAATCAATTAAAGCCAGTTTGGAGTCTCGCCGTTCACTGCGTAGAGGCAGGAGAAGTCGCCATACTCGTTATCGAAAAGCAAGATTTCTAAATAGAACTCGTTCTAAAGGATGGCTGGCTCCAAGCCTACAACATCGTGTTGAAACAACCCTGACATGGGTAACTAGATTAATGAAGGTCGCCCCCATTAGTTTCATTGTTCAAGAACTTGTGCGATTCGACTTACAACAACTAGAAAATCCAGAGATTAGTGGATTAGAATACCAGCAAGGCATTTTATGTGGTTACGAAATCCGCGAATATTTGCTGAATAAATGGGACAGAAAATGCGCGTATTGTGGAGTTGCTGATACACCATTACAAATCGAGCATATTCATCCCAAAGCAAAAGGCGGTTCTGATCGTATTTCTAATCTTTGCCTTGCTTGCGAGAATTGTAATACTCGGAAGGGAACTCAAGACATTGAGCAATTCCTCTCCAAGAAGCCAGATGTTTTGAAGAAGATTCTATCTCAAGCAAAACGTCCTTTAAAAGACGCAACAGTAGTTAATTCAACTCGCTGGGCGTTATTTAACCGACTCCGCATGACTGGCTTACCAGTTTCTACTGGCAGTGGTGGCTTGACAAAATTCAATCGCACTCGTTTGCAGCTACCTAAATCCCACTGGTTAGATGCTGCTTGTGTAGGCAAAGTCGAAGAATTGAAAGTGCTAACTTTTCAACCGCTGCTAATCAAGGCAACAGGACACGGTACGCGACAGATGTGCGGCACAAATAAGTTTGGCTTCCCAATTCGTCACAAGTCGAGAAAGCAAATTCATTTCGGTTTTCAAACTGGCGATATTATCAACGCGACAGTCACCGCAGGCAAAAAAGTCGGATCTTATGTAGGACGAATCCTTTGCCGTGCATCCGGTTCGTTCGATATCGCCACAATGAAGGGAAGAGTAGCAGGAATTAGTCACAAATATTGCCAATCTATTCACAAAAAAGATGGCTATTCCTATGGAGTTTAATTCAAGGCGACTGAAGTCGCAGCCGCTTTCCTCCCCATGTCTAAAGCCAGGGGCTTCTCGCTCGTTTTTTGGTGAAAAATGCGGAGGAATGTAAAAAACAACAGATAAAAAGCAAAAGGCGAGGGGAAACAGGAAGCCCGATCGCACCTCACAATTGAATTTAAACAGTTTTAGCGAGAAAGGCTGCATGGGATTTTAGGGTTTGGGTTGCGGGAGTTGGCGTTGTTGTTCGATCGCTCTTATTTGCTTCAATCGATCGCTCCAATCTTTCAAAGGTTGGGCTTCCGAATTAGCCAGAGAATCTAGCAATTCCAGCACAGCCGCTTGATTTTGAGAAGTCTCAGAGGCTTTGCGCGCTTCGGCGATCGCGTCATACCACAGCCCAGCCTTGGCATACAAGTCGATCCGCTGTTGGGGAGTTGGCGCGGCTGCAAGTTGAGTTTGCAACGATTCAGCAGGCTGCACCACTTGGATTTCTGCCGCCGCCACCACATTCCGCGAAGGAACATTCCGATCGCACACCAACACCACTTGCCACTGATAGGATTGCCCGATCGACAGTGGAGGCAGATTTGCCGGCAAAGCAACGGACATGATTCCTGGCTGACTCTCCATCTCGGTTCTGTAGAGTAGTTGGCCCGATCGAGTAAACAGCCTCAATTGCAACGGACGAGAAGTGCGATCGGGTACAAACCAGGTAAAAGTCGGATGCCCAGAAATCGTCTCTCCTACATGGCTAAACGGCACTAAGGCAGTTAATACCGCCGCTGAATCACCTTCACAACTGCCGCTGCGAGTCGTATTCGTACCCGTTTCTTTGGGTTTTGAAGGGTTTGGAGGAGGAGTGTATTTTGCCAGGGCTGCGATCGGAATCCAGAACGAAACACTCAGGATTAAACTCGCAATTCCCGCAGAGTAAATGGTTCGACGCTTCAATCCGTGAGTCATCATCTGAATCCTCTCTGTAACTATTTTCTACGGTAATCGACAATACACAAACATAATAGAGGACTGCCCGCAAACAAGACTTGCGGGAAGGTGCAAAGCATTGTTAAAGCGCGATCGCCCCTTCATATCAAGCTATAATCTCGTTAAAGCGCAGATTTTCAATGTCTTTCCACTCCCTTCTGGCAGAAGCAAACATGATTACGACTCTCAGTAAGCCGTCCTCACTCATTCATGAAATTCAGATTGAAAAGGTGGGAGATTGGACGCTATTCAAATTCACTGAATCTCTTCAACTCCGAATGGAAAGCCTGCTAGAAAAAAAGAAGGCGGATCAACTCACTCCAGATGAAGTTACAGAACTAGACGCGATCGGAGAGTTAGATCGAATTTTTACCTATATCAACGCTATGCTTGCTGCCCAAAATGCCAATCAGTGATGTAGCCAAACAAGCCATACGCAAAAGAGCCAGCTATTTGTGTGAATACTGTCATTCGCCAGAACGTCTGAGCGCAAATCGGTTCACATTTGATCATATTATCCCAAAATCTCTGGGTGGGCCTGACGAAATAGATAATCTTGCACTTGCCTGTCGTCGTTGTAATGAAAGACGGTATAACTTTGTGGCTGGAGTCGATCCAGAAACCCAGGAAATTGTCCCTATTTTCAATCCTCGTCAGCAGAAGTGGGAGGAACATTTTGTTTGGCTAGACAACGGAGTTGTGATTCAAGGGATTACACCCATCGGTCGAGCAACCTGCATCCGCCTTGATTTAAACGATACACGCTATCCAGATGATGATTCTATCCGAGCAACCAGACGATTTTGGATTCAAACGGGGTTGCATCCTCCAGCAACCGATCTATCCTAGATTTGAAGACCGCACCCACGATCGCTTCTCGAAAATCACCAGAACCACCGCCGTTTGGCTGACCAACTTAACTCGCACACGGTTCCCTTCGGTACATTTTGATAGCGCCGAAACGTTCCACCTAATTGTTTAGCTAAATTGTTTGCCAATTGCGTTCCTAATCCTGAAGATTGAATGTTAGTGTTTGAATCTTGAATTGTCGCTTCTATTTCAGACAGTTTCCCATTGCCATTATCTACCACCCGAATTACTTGCCGATCGCCTTCTTGAGTGCAAATTACTGTCAACCGAGTGGTTTCAATCGCGTGTTTGCCGACATTGCAAAGCGCTTCTTCGAGAAAGCGGCAGAGTCCTCGTTTGTGTTCCAACCGCAGATGTTCGGTGTTCAAAGGATCGAACTGCACTATTTTGAATTTGATCGTTTGGAGGTAGGGCAGTTCTTGTTCGAGGGTGTTGGAATAGACCTTGTATAGCAATTCATGCAACGGGGCTTGCAGGGCTAATTCGATCGCACTTCCCATTCGCAAATGCGGTTCATCGGCGATCGCATCTCGCTGCACCGATCCGTAAACTTCCCGTAATTCTTGATTCAGGCGTTGCAAATCCGTTAAAAATGATGGGGGTGGATCTTGCTCCTGAGCAGTTCTCAAAATCACTACCAATGTTTGTAAAGGCCCGCTATGAATCGCATTAAAAGTTTGCTCGATCGCAAATTGACGTTCTTCCAACCGCAGTCGCAATTCCTGCTGGTGGCGATAGAAGAGTGCCGCCGCCCGGCCAGCCCCATTTAGCACCAAAATCAGGAACACAGGTACGATCGGCATCCACCACCCCATCAAAATTAATCCGTAACAAATCGCGATCGAGCTAATACTGGCGATTAAGAGCCCCAACAAAATTTTCCACGGCGATCGCAGAAATCGCCCCAAACTCATCCCCAAGAGTCCCCAGACCCCAATCCAGAGAGTTTCCCAGTCATCTCCCCAAACCTGAATCAACGGTCTGCGATCGAGCACCGCGCTAATAATCTGGCTGGTTTCGTGGGCTTGCATTTCCACTCCGTAAATCCGTCCGGGATTGATACCTGCGATCGCACCTGAACTTGCCAAATCCTTTGCACTAAAAGACATCATCCCAATCAGCACAATCTTGCCTCGAATCCAGTTTGGATCTACTTTTCCCGCCTTGATTTGTGCTAGAGAAATGACTCGAAAAGGTGCCAAACCGCTGCGAACATTCAGCAAAATCTGATTACCGCCTGCATCCGCCCCCACATATCCGCCAGAATTGGGCCGCATTCTGGTCAATTCAATATTGCCAAATCGCATCGCCTCTCGATCGCGAATTCCATTACCTGCCTTAATTCCTCGGTTTGCTAAATAGCGCTCAGCCAGACGGATTGCGAAGGAAAAACGGTATTCTTGGCGATCGTTGTAAGTGCCCAATAAACTGCGGCGCTGATAGCCATCCCCATCGAGGACGAAATCTGCAAAGCCAATTTGTTCCGATCGCAGTGCGGGTGGAGGTGCGACGATAAAGCCATTGCGATCGGGCAAAGCAATCTCCACTCCGATCGCATTCTTGCTGTTACGAAACACCGATGCTAGTTCAGCGTGGCCCGGTTCAACCGGAATATCGCGGACAATATCCAGCCCGATCGCGATCGGTTCATAAGTCTGCAATCGTTTGAGTAAATCGGCAATTTCGCGATCGGGAATCGGATAAGTTTTGGCGCGTTTAATATCTTCCTCCGTAATGCCGACGATTATAATCCGTTCATCCATTGGCTCAGGAGGACGCAGCAGCAAAAATCGATCGAACGTCACCAACTCCAAAAACTGAAGCGCACCGGTCAATCGAGCGATCGTCACAGCGACAATCACCATCAACCCTGGAAGCGATCCTCGCCCCCAAGTCGCGAGTTCTGCTTTCACTGCTTGCCATCGATCGGGCTTCACTAATAGACCTCTACAATAATTATTGTGGAACAGGCATCTTGCCTGTTCGAGACTGGCTTTTTTGGAGAGGTCTAATCAATCAGTCCTTCTTCCCGAGCTCGAACTTCCGTTTGAATCCGCAGATTTTTGTCATCTTCGGGATAAACTTCTAGCACATCTCGAATCTTAGTCCAGTAGTATTGCACAGTGCGTTCGGAAACATTCATGCGTTTGGCGATCGCAATATCCTGCAAGCTCTCTTGAAAAGCAAATTGTAACACCTGCATCCAGGCGGGTTTGAGTTGCAGCCCATTGCGAATCTCTCTAGGTGTATAAATCCGCTCGTGCAGCGCCCAATCTACCATTGCCAGCAAGTCTTTCATCGGCTGACTCTTATCAACAACCGTGAATCCGCCCATGTGATTGTCGATCGACGGTTTCAGCCAAACCAACGTGCGAACATGAGCGCTCTGCACCACAATATTCAGAGTCGGATACTTTTCCATCAGCGTTTTGAGGAGTTGCAGCCCTGAATTGGCTTGAGCAGTTTCGCCGATCGCCTCTGGCATCACCAAATCCACAATCACCAGATCCGGGACGATCTGCGCTACTTGCTGAAGGGCTTCCTGAGCCGTTGGAGCCGTCAGAATATCTGCCTGTGGATACTCCTGCCTTAAAATATTAAGCGTGCCGTCTAACACCATCGCATGGTCATCCACGACTAAAAAAGTTCGTTTGTCCGATCGAGGTAAAGTCTGGGGCATAGTTTATTCGTTGCCGCACAACATCATCATTGGATTTTAGATTTTAGATTTTAGATTTTAGATTTGTGACAAGCGTTGAAACTAGGGGATTCAAACTGCTGAAATTCTCATTCAAAATTTGTACTGAGTGAGGTCGAAGTATCCCAAATCCCAAATCGTCTCGGTCATCTTCTTACCATAGAGTAATTACCGGGCATCCGTCCTGCATCTGTCCGCCAAATGTGGTTGTGGAAGTCAGCAACCAGAATTGCACTAAAGCGCAGTTCTGTTGATTATGTTCCAAAATCTGCACTTCATCGAAATTATTCATCTCTCTCCTCTGCGCTCTCTGCGCTCTCTGTGGTTAAATCATTCCCATACCACAATGATATTACGTACAGATAACTCGATCGGAGATTTGATTATATTTCCATCGTAATTCTCCCATAATTCTTGTGGAACAGGCCAGAGAGCCTGTTCCTAAAAGCGCTTAAAACAATTCCCTTATTTCAACATCAAAGCAACTTCCTTGGCAAAATAAGTCAAAATCAAATCGGCACCAGCCCGTTTGATACTCGTCAAAGTCTCCAAAATAATCCGTTTTTCATCAATCCAACCCAACTTTCCAGCAGCTTTGATCATTGCATATTCGCCACTGACATTATAAGCAGCAACAGGTAAATTAGTTGCTTCCCGCACTTGGCAGATAATATCGAGATAAGCCAAAGCAGGTTTTACCATCACAATATCTGCACCTTCTGCGATATCCAAAGCAACTTCTTTCAGCGCTTCTTTAGCATTAGCAGCATCCATTTGATAAGTCTTTTTGTCTCCAAATTTGGGGGCAGAATCGAGGGCATCCCGAAACGGGCCATAATAAGCAGAGGCATATTTTGCGGAATAAGCCAAAATTGCTGTATCGATGTATCCTGCGGCATCTAAGGCTTTGCGAATTGCACCAATTCTGCCGTCCATCATGTCGGAAGGTGCTACCATATCTGCACCAGCGGCGGCTTGAGAAACTGCCATTTTTACCAAAACTTCAACAGTCGGATCGTTGAGAATTTTACCGCTTTCATCAACTAAACCGTCGTGTCCGTGAGTGGTGAAAGGATCGAGGGCTACGTCGGTAATTACAACTATTTCGGGGATGTTTTGTTTAATGGCTTTGACTGTTTGTTGAACCAATCCTTCTGGATTATAGCTTTCAGTTCCGGTGTCGTCTTTTTTGGTTTCTGAGATTACTGGGAAAAGGGCGATCGCACATATCCCCAAATTCCAACATTCGGCGATTTCTGTTAGCAATAAATCCAGGGAAAAGCGATAACAACCAGGCATCGAAGCAATCTCAACTTTTTGCCCTTCTCCTTCCATCACAAACATCGGATAGATGAGATCGTCAACTGTCAGATGATTTTCCCGTACCATGCGACGCAAACCGGGGGTGCGACGCAGGCGGCGGGGACGAATGGCGATCGGGGAGGGATTTTGATTATTCTCGGTGGGAAGGGCGGACTCGACGTTATTTGCGGATGACATAGGAACTGGAGTTTATAGAGAATGATAATCATTATTATCGCAGTTCCGTCACCCAAATCTATATTTATTAGGAATTACCCAGCAATTTGAGCTAATGAAACCCTAGCCCTAGACTTAATTAAAGCTGGCACAATGCGCGAACTTGCCATCCTTGCACCGGAAAGATTTCGACCAACCGGCCCTACTTGCAAAGCGGCTAAACCACCCATAATAAATAACTCGCATCCTGGCCAACGCAAATACTCGTCCAAAACAGGCAATCCTTTAACTATTTTAGTTGGATAAGCTTCTAAAATTTCTGTCAGCAATGGTTCGGCTGTTACATCTAATTTTGTTCCTGTTGCTAACCAAATTCTATCAACGAATAGCTGATTTCCATCCTGACAGTAAACAGTCCATTGATTGTCATCCCATTTAACCTCAATAATTTGACATTCTGGGTGAAATTCAAGACACGAATCCCGCGAAATTCGACGCAATTGTGTCATAATTTCAGGAGTCATAGAGCCGCCGTTGCGAGCTTGTTGAATCATCTCCCACCGCTTCTCCCAGTCTGGTTCATTTTCAAAACCTTTGAGATATTTGGGCCCTAACCAACCCGGTTCGGCATCAAATAATTTTTCTTGTAACTTTCGTCTTGACATTAATATTACTTGGGCACCGCGCCCGATCGCACCTACTGCCAAATGTCCGCTAGTTAAACCGCCCCCAACGATTAAAATCCTTTCTCCCTGCAACTTTAATCCCTGCAAATTAACTTGATGGGAATGGCAAAGTTTGTCTGGTGGATAGGGCGTTTGAATTTGATTTGTCCACTCCGGTAGTTGGGGTTTACCGCCGCCTGTGGCGATCGCCACACGACGCGCAATCGCACTTTCTCCATCCTCAAACCAAAGCCGAAAACTCCGTTGTAACGGTTCAATCCGAGTTATTTTTGCCTTGATGACGCGATCGCCCAATTCCCATCTCTTAACCACATCGCCACAAAATTCCTTAAACAGCCGACTTCCTGGCAAATCGTAGGGCGCAAACAACTCGTTAGGGCGAGATTCGGCAAACCGTCGCAACTCAAAAGCATTGGGATCGGGATGGTGCACCGCAGGCGATCGCAAGTGTGGAATTTCCAAAGCCGCAAACTGCCTCTCCCACTGAGTTAGCCAGCCACCACTGGGGTCAAAAACCCAAAATTTGTCCCGCTTCTTCTGGCATTTTTGCAGCAAATGAGTAACCAGGGTTAAAGCGTGAGGCCCCGCCCCGACTACCGCTAAATCGATTTGCGATCGCGTAACACTGGTGATTTCCATTTCAGTTTAGATAAGATTTTTTACCGCAGAGGGCGCAGAGGGCGCAGAGGGAGGAAAGGAAAAGAGAGAAATATGGTAATCTAATATGACTCTCTTTTCTTTGTTCAGCCTGCAAATACGGAAGTTTTCGCAGACAATTCTAGCTAGTGAAAACTTGATTTGTGTGCGATTAAACTCATAAATTCTTGACGAGTTCTGGAATCTTCAGCAAACACGCCACGCATTGCTGAAGTCGCAGTCCAAGAACCTGGTTTTTGCACGCCACGCATTACCATACACATATGAGTTGCTTCAATTACAACTGCTACACCTTGAGGTTTTAGCAATCCTTGAAGTGCATCAGCAATTTGTGCAGTCAAGCGTTCTTGTACTTGCAATCTGCGGCCGTACATTTCACAAATTCGAGCGATTTTTGACAGTCCAATTACTTTGCCGTTGGGAATGTAAGCAACGTGTGCTTTGCCAATAATTGGCAGAATATGATGTTCGCAGGAACTGAAAATATCAATGTCCCGCACTAATACCATTTCGTTAGCATTCTCTGTGAACACCGCTCCGTTGAGCAGTTCGTCGAGAGATTGACGATAACCTCCAGTTAGAAACTGCAAGGCTTTGACAACTCGTTTCGGTGTATCTCGTAACCCTTCACGGTCTGGGTCTTCTCCCAATCCTAGCAGCAATGTACGCACTGCTTGTCTCATTTCTTCATCTGAGACAGGGGGTTGAGATTGAGTAGGAATTGATGACACTACACCATTTGGAGAAGTCAGTTCTGGGCGAGTAGATAAAGTCATGCTTGCAGTTTGTGAGAATGTTTAACAGTCGGTATGGACTTTTGGTTGCTACCTGATTATAACAAGATTTACAAAATGTAATATTAAAATATTGAGATTTTTTTGGATGAGTTTTATCGATATAAATGTAAAATTTGCCGTTAGTATTTACACGATTTGTGAACAGCAAAAATTGCAACCACTAACGGCGAAATTAAATAGATATCTCCCCAAAAAATTGTCTTGAACAGGCATCCTGCCTGTTCCACACTAAATATTGTCGATACCTAATGTAAAATGTGTCGGCTAGAATCCTGGACGTGATACTTAGATTGATGAAATCTTAAACTAAGCAACTGTTAAGTTGTTCTCGAATTTGAGCAGTATCTAAGTTGCGGCCGATGACTACGAGTTGATTTTTGGGTGGAGTCAACCATTCGTAAGCGTTTAATTCATAGCGCGCGCCGCTAAGTTGAAAAATGTGTCTCATCGGACTGTCTTCAAACCAGAGAATGCCTTTTGCTCGAAATACATCTAAGGGCATTTCTTCGGTGAGAAATTCTTGGAACTTGTGGAGATAAAAAGGTCGATCGCTCTCAAATGATAGCGAAACAAATCCGTCATTGTCTAAGTGATTGGAGTGATGTCTGTGATGGTGATGTTCGTGATGATGTTCGTGATGATGATCCTGTTCGTGATGGTGTTCGTGATGCTCGTGTTTTTCCTCTGCTTCAACACTATCAAAAAGATCGGCTTGTGTTAAACCTACACCCAAAATTAAGGGTAAAGGAACTTCACCGTGTTGAGAGTGGAGAATTCTCGCTCCTTCCTTAACTGTGCGAATGTAAGCTTCTAACTCTTCTACTTTTGCTTGAGGAGCTAAATCAGTTTTGTTCATCAGCACAATATCTGCAAATGCCACTTGTTTTAAAGCTGCTTCGCTGTCAAAATGTTCGGGAGTGAATGTTTCGCTATCGACTACGGTGAGTACAGAATCTAAACTGGTTAAATCCCGCAATTCAGTGCCTAAAAATGTCAATATGATCGGTAGAGGATCGGCAACTCCGGTGGTTTCAATCACCATGCAGTCGATGGGTTCTTCCCGTTCTAAAACTCGGTAGACGGCATCGACTAAGCCTTCGTTGATGGTACAACAAATACAGCCGTTGCTCAATTCTACCATGTCATCTTCGGTAGAAATTAAAAGCTGCGAATCGATGTTGATATCGCCAAATTCGTTAACTAAAACTGCTACTTTTAAATCTTGGCGGTTTTTGAGTATTTGATTGAGTAAAGTGGTTTTTCCGCTGCCGAGAAATCCGGTAATTATAGTTACGGGCATTCCTCTTTTGGGAAAATCGGAAATTAAATCTGGGGTTTGTACAGTGAGATTAGTCATTGTCCCTCATCTATTAATTGTAGAAGCCCTGCTGTTAATTGGGAAAGGCACTGCGCTTCCCAAGGCAATTGTCGTTAGCGCAGTCCTCGAAGAGGATCGCACTTGATAGCTGAAATCCAGGCGATACGGGCGATCGCACTAGACTAAGTATGATAATCATTCTCATGATATCTAAAATGTGCTGTAAGCGCAAGCCCTAGAATTATTGCTCAGCTAGCTGATGACTCTTGAACACTTGACTGTCATCTCTTTTCCAGATTAATCCCATGTTACAAACGGGAATTTAAAACAATGTATTGAGGGCGAGTGCGATCGATAATTCCCTCCTGCTCCAGCCGACACATCAGGCGCGTGACGGTAATCCGCGTAATTCCCATCGCCTCAGAAATCTCCTGGTGAGTCAATCTCAGATCGATTAAGATTCCTTGTGCTACTTCCCGACCAAATTTTTTTGCCAACCAAGCTAATAGTTGCACCAATCTATCCCGCAGATATTCGCTACGCACAATGCAGAAAAATTCTTGAGTTTGCTGAAAGTGTCTGAAAATTTCATCTAAGGATTGATAGCACAAATTTTGAGGAATGTAACTCACTTCTACATGAGTTTTGCACTCAATTTGATAAGGTTCAATGCCTGACAGCGAGTGACCGAGTACGTCTCCAACTCCCCAATATCCGAGGGTTATTGGTGTTCCCTGTTCGCTCCAGGTCATGGTTCGGACGGCTCCCCGTTCAATTCGCAGTAAGCCGTTAAAGGGCATGGGTACTAACTGACGGCAGGTGAAAGTCTGCTGTCTGAGATTAGAGTACAAGGCTGGAGTGTAGGTTGAAAGAGTCATAGGATTTAGGTTTAGCGCGATCGCTACTTTGGATACTATTACAGTCTAAGTTAATTGATAATCTATATCAACTAGCTGGAAATTCCAATTCCGGAGTCAAGAAGGTTGAAACCCTTTGCGGGTGCTGTAAGAGACGTTTCGGAACTTGACTGTATCGGTATCTGGGTCGTACAGGGTATAAGTTGCTCGATCGGCGATCCGCCCGACATTCCCAACTCCGATCGCCCTTCGTGCAGTTGCAGACACGGTTCCAGGAGGCTCCTGGGAGTCCAAAGTCATTACCCAGTTATTGAGAATAGTTGGCTGTAATTGATACTCAAATGCTAAGCCCGATCGCCCGCAAAACAAATTATTAGCATCAGCACGGATTACGCGATCGAGCATCACAGGCGGCGGAGTCTCCGGGGTAAGCTCATCAGACGCGCTAACGGTACTCCCATGAATCAACAAACAATCCAATTCATGAAAACCAAAATTCAAAGAGCGCAACCACTCTACAGTTTTTCGGCTGACAGAATCCCAGAGCAACTTAATCGTCTCAGCACCGTATTTTTGTTGCAATTCTGTCGCATCAGGGCTAGAACCTATTCCATATAAGTTAAAACACTGTTCTTCCCACCACCCGATACAGATTTGAGGTGCGATTTCTCCTCGTTTGGGCGATCGAACTCGCTGCACTAATTTTTCGCAATCGGGATTCGGGCCGACTAAATCGCCTAAAATATACAATTCGTCAACGCGAATTCTCAGGCGTTTTATGTCAGCTAGTACAGCTTCGTAAGCTATCAAATTCCCTTCGATTCCTGTTAATATTGCCCAGTTTTTCATTGTTTATTGTTGTTGATACTAAAGGTTTTTTTCGGAGATTGTTTTGAACGAACCGCGAAGGCGCAAAGGACGCGAAGTAAGATAAAGGAAAAAGTTCTGAATCTCTCCTTTACTCTTAGTCCGCGTCGGCGGACTTCGTTTTTGTAGTAGCGGTTTCAACCGCCGATTCATATCGTTTCTGGTTGCATTGGAATGATTGAATTTAGGACTTACGCATTGACAAAATCACAAAATAGTGCATTGATAAATATGAGTGGTCTACTTTCCAGGTATTTGACAATGAGAAAAACTACCAAACCCTC